>NZ_JBQEAU010000086.1:0-19896 GCF_052108595.1 Advenella sp. | reverse complement strand
CGAGCCCTTCGGATTTGGTACTGAAAAAAGGCTCGAACAGTCGTTCGGGCTCCTGTATGCCATGACCACGATCGGTCACGATAAATTCGACCAGCGGGTTCTGCTGTTTGATTTCCACGGTCAGCAGGTCATGCTCGGAGTGGTTCATCGCTTCCAGGCCGTTCTTGACCAGATTCAGCAGTACCTGTTCGATCAGAATCGGGTCTGCCAGCACATGGGGGACATGATCGGGAATAGTGGCTTCGATACGGATCTGCCGCTTGCGTGCATCGATTTCGGCGAAGTCCAGTGCATGTTCGACAATCTCTTCAACCGGTACGCGCTGGCGGCGTGGTTCACTGCGTTTGACGAATTCGCGGATGCGGCTGACAATTTTGCCGGCGCGCTCAGCTTGGTTTGCCGCCTTTTCAAGCGCTGAAAGCAGCGATTCGTTGGTAGCTCGCCCTGATTTGAGCATAGCCACAGCGGCCATATTGTAATTGGCAATGGCGGTCAGCGGTTGGTTCAGTTCGTGTGCAAGCGATGAGGCCATTTCCCCCATGGTGGTCAGGCGGCTGGTGAGCTGGATTTTTTCCTGCTGGTTGCGCGACTCTTCTTCATGTTTGCGTCTCTCGGTAATGTCGCGCGCCACCTGCAGGCGAACGCGCCGGCCATCGGTCCAGACCAGCATGCGATGCTGCACTTCAAACCAGCTGTTGACACTGGGCGCATACTGTTCGATCGAGTCTTCGGTAAAACGGCCGCGCCGGCCAGCCAGCAGTTCCGCATGGCCCTGGGGCTGGGAGCCGAAAAGGCGGCGATAGGTACGGTTGGCAAACAGCAACTCGCGTCCGTTCACTGTATCTGCCACCACGGAGATGGCGTCGTCAAGCCCTTCGAGAACCGTCATGAAGCGCTCGTGGGCCGCCGCCAGGGCTTCGCGTACACGTTTGGGTTCGGTAATGTCGGTCATGGAGGTCATCCAGCCGATCTGCTCGCCATTGGGATCGCGCAGGGCAGATACATACATGCGCGAAGTAAAGCGCGAGCCGTCGCGGCGCTGCGCCTCAACTTCCAGACCGGTGCTGGGCGTTTTTCCGGACATCAGGATATCGAGCGTGCGCTGGTGCTCGTCGTAGCGACCGGGCACCCAATAGGGAAAGGGCGTGCTTTTGCCCAGCAGATCAGCCTCGTTCCATCCCATCATACGGCAAAAGGCTGGATTCACGTAGGCAATACGACCCTGCATGTCCAGCACGCGCATGCCGGTTGACATGGAGTTTTCCATGGCGCGGCGAAAACTGGTTTCAGCCTGCAGGGCAGCTTCGGCATGTGAGCGAAAACGCGTATAGCGCCATAACGCGAGCAGGCTGATAATGATGATCAGGGAGAGGGCGATGACGAAAAAAAGCAGCCGCTGCTGTCGGGTTTCTTCGTCCATGGTAATGAACATGACGCTTTGGCTGTGCAAACGCTGCAGCCAGAAAAAACCGGCCATAACCAGCAGATACAGCACCAGAACAAAAACGGGGGTGATCCAGTACAGGCCGCGTTTTCTGAATTTTGCGCTATCGTAAAAAGACGAGGTAAGCAAAGATTTGCTTGGTAATTCGGGCATGCTCATGATCACAATTCGTAACCTGGACATTTTAAAGGAGTTAAATGCAAATTCACAGCAACTGTGCAAATTTTGTCATTTAGTCATGTTGCACTGCAATGTAAATTTCACATTATAAAATGCAATATCATTATATAAAATATTTCTTGTCAGAGGCGGCCCGCTCTTTTAGAATGGGCACCAGTCAGGTGTACAAACCCGCAAACCGGGTTGTCCTGCGCACCGAAAATGGTATGGTTACACAAACACGATAGTGCCGTGGCCAGCATAAAAAATCGATATGGAGAACTGAATGTCTACATCAGATAAACCTCAGACAGGCAAATCCACAGATGTGGATAGCGTAGAAACCCAGGAATGGCTCGATTCACTGGAAGCAGTACTGGACAGAGAGGGCCCTGAACGCGCGCACTTTTTGCTCGAGCAACTGACCGATCTGGCACGCAGGTCCGGCTCCAACATTCCGTATTCCCCCCATACAGCCTATGTGAATACCATTCCACCCGGACTGGAACCGCGACATCCCGGCAACATGGCCATGGAAGAGCGTATCCGCTCTTATGTGCGCTGGAATGCCATGGCGATGGTGGTCAGGGCCAATAAACACAATCCTGAGGATGGTGGCGATCTGGGCGGCCATATCGCGTCTTTTGCTTCGCTGGCAACCATGATCGGTTGCGGCCAGAATCATTTCTGGCACGCTGCGACCGAAGACCATGGCGGCGATCTGGTGTATTTCCAGGGTCACTCTTCACCCGGTGTGTACGGACGCGCCTATCTTGAAGGGCGCCTGACCGAAGACCAGTTGGACCACTTCCGCCAGGAAGTGGGCGGCAAGGGTCTGCCTTCCTATCCGCATCCCAAGCTCATGCCGGAATTCTGGCAGTTTCCAACTGTCTCTATGGGCCTGGGTCCATTGATGGCCATTTATCAGGCCCGTTTCCTGAAGTACCTGCACGCCCGCGGCATCGCCGACACCAGCAAACGCAAGGTCTGGGTATTCTGCGGCGATGGCGAAATGGATGAACCTGAATCCCTGGGTGCCATCAGCCTGGCTGCACGTGAAAAACTGGATAACCTGATTTTCGTGATCAACTGCAACCTGCAGCGTCTTGACGGACCGGTACGCGGCAACGGCAAAATCATCCAGGAATTGGAAGGGGAATTTCGCGGCAGCGGCTGGAATGTGATCAAGCTCATCTGGGGCGGTTACTGGGATCCACTGTTGGCGCGCGACAAGGAAGGCATTCTGCGCAAAGTCATGCAGGAAACCGTTGATGGCGAATACCAGGCCTGCAAGGCCAATGATGGCGCCTATGTTCGCGAACACTTCTTCGGCAAGGACCCGCGCCTGCTGGAAATGGTCAGCCGCATGAGCGACGAGGAAATCTGGCGCTTAAACCGTGGCGGTCACGATCCCTACAAAGTATATGCTGCATTTGACGCTGCCAAGAATTCGGTCGGCCAGCCTACCGTCATTCTGGCCAAAACCATCAAGGGCTATGGTCTGGGCGCAATCGCGCAGGGTCAGAACCCGGCTCACCAGCAAAAGAAACTGGACATCAATTCGCTCAAGGGCTTCCGCGACCGTTTCAATATCCCGATAGCCGACGAACAGCTTGAAAACCTGCCGTATTACAAGCCCTCTGAAGATTCGCCTGAAATGAAGTATCTGCGCCAGCAGCGCGAGAAATTGGGCGGGTACTACCCAAGCCGTCGTCCCCTGGCGGACGAAAAACTCAAAGTGCCGGCACTGGATGTTTTCAAGGCCGTGCTCGAGCCGACCAGCGAAGGTCGTGAAATTTCAACAACACAGGCGTTTGTGCGCTTTTTGAATCAGCTGCTGCGCGACAAACAGCTGGGTGAGCGGGTTGTGCCGATTCTGGCCGACGAATCGCGCACCTTTGGTATGGAAGGGTTGTTCCGCCAAATCGGTATTTATGCGCCGGAAGGACAGAAGTACACGCCTGTGGATAAAAATCAGGTGATGTATTACAAGGAATCGGCCGACGGCCAGTTGCTGCAGGAAGGGATCAACGAGGCAGGGGCATTTGCTTCGTGGATTGCCGCTGCGACATCCTATTCGACCAACAATCGCATCATGATTCCGTTCTTCATCTACTACTCGATGTTCGGATTCCAGCGGATTGGCGATCTGGCCTGGGCTGCCGGCGATATGCAAAGTCGCGGCTTCCTGCTTGGCGGTACGGCCGGTCGCACCACGCTCAATGGCGAAGGTTTGCAGCACGAAGATGGCCACAGCCATATTCTTTCTTCAACCATTCCAAATTGCGTCAGCTACGATCCGACCTTTGCGCACGAAGTGGCTGTGATCATGCAGCATGGTCTGAAGCGCATGGTTGAAAATCAGGAAAACGTGTATTACTACATCACGCTGATGAATGAAAACTATGCCCAGCCTGGCCTCAAAGAGGGCGATGCAGAAGGCATTATCAAGGGTATGTACAAACTGCAGTCCACAAGTGGCGGCAAGCATCATGTCCAGTTGATGGGGTCGGGTACCATTTTGCGCGAGGTCATGAAAGCCCAGGAACTGCTCAAGCAGGACTGGGATATTTCTTCGGATGTGTGGAGCGTTACCAGTTTTACCGAGCTGCGCCGCGAAGGCCTGGACGTGGATCGTCACAATCTGCTCAATCCCGATGGCAAACCGCAAGTGCCTTACGTTACCAAGCAGCTGGAAACGGCAGAAGGCCCGATCATTGCGTCGACCGACTATATGAAACTGTTTGCTGACCAGGTGCGGGACTTTATGCCCAAGGGGCGCACATACCGGGTGCTGGGCACCGACGGATTCGGCCGTTCCGATTTCCGTTACAAACTGCGTGAGCACTTTGAAGTGGATCGTCATTTCGTTGTTCTGGCTGCGCTCAAGGCGCTGGCCGACGATGGTACGATCGATAAATCAAAAGTGAGCGAAGCCATTCAGAAATATGGCATTGACACCAACAAAGCCAATCCTCACCACGCATAAGGCAGATCATTATGAGCAATGTAATCGAAATCAAGGTTCCGGACATTGGTGATTTCAGTGAGGTGGAAGTCATTGAGTTGCTGGTGGCGCCGGGCGATACCATCAAGGAAGAGCAAAGCCTGATCACTGTTGAGTCGGAGAAGGCATCCATGGAAATTCCTGCTTCGGCTTCAGGCGTTGTTAAAGAGGTCAGCGTCAAGGTTGGCGACAAAGTGGCTGAAGGCAAGGTTATTCTGACCCTCGAAGCAGAGCAGGCTGCGGACGACAGCAAGCCTGCCGCCGGGAATGCGGCGGACGATGCTGCAAGCGACTCTCAGGAACGCACCTCGGTCGCAGACGAACCTGCGCAGACGGACAAGGAGGAGCCTGCTGAGCAGCAAGAGGCAGCACAACCGGCTGGCGCCGATAGTGGCAACGCCACGCTGGAGGTGACGGTACCGGATATCGGTGACTTCAGCGAGGTAGAAGTGATTGAAGTGCTGGTTGCGCCGGGCGATAAAGTCAAGCAGGAGCAAAGCCTGATTACCGTGGAGTCGGATAAGGCATCCATGGAAATTCCTTCGTCAGACGACGGGGAAGTTGAGGCGGTGCTGGTCAAGGTGGGTGACAAAGTGGCCAAAGGCACGGCCATTGTCAAGCTCAAGTCTGGCGGTGGTTCTGCCAAAGCGGCTGCGGCGCCTGCCGAGACAAAGAGCAAGCCTGCCGATAGCAATGTCGACAAGGCCCAGGGCGAGCCGGCTGCTGCTGCTAAGGCGCCTGCGCCACAGGCAAGCGGCGCTGCGCAGCAACGCGTTTCGCCCACGGCGGCTTTCGGGTCTGCCGTATCTGCCCGCAGTTTGCCGCATGCTTCGCCATCGGTTCGGAAATTCGCCCGCGAACTGGGTGTGGATCTGACCCAGATTACCGGTTCCGGAGAAAAGCAGCGCATTACGCAAGACGATGTTCGAAAATTCGTCAAGGCCGCGCTTTCTGTGGCCACCAGTACGTCTTCTACGACCACCAGTTCGCAAGTTGGCGGTGGCGGTTTAAGTGTTCTGGACTGGCCGAATATCGACTTCTCCAAATTCGGACCGATAGAAAGCAAGCCTTTGTCGCGTATCAAGAAAATTTCCGGCGCCAACCTGCATCGGAACTGGGTCATGATTCCGCATGTGACAAATAACGAGCAGGCCGATATTACCGAACTGGAAGCCTTCCGGGTTGCCATGAACAAGGAATATGAAAAGGCCGGCATCAAGTTCACCATGCTGGCGTTCCTGATCAAGGCCGTGGTGTCGGCACTGCAGAAATTTCCGGAATTTAACGCCTCGCTCAGTGGTGATAATCTGGTGCTCAAGCAGTACTTTCATGTCGGATTTGCAGCCGATACGCCAAATGGTCTGGTCGTGCCGGTGATTCGCGATGCCGACAAAAAAGCGGTCAGCCAGATTGCCAAGGAAATGACCGAGCTGGCCAAACTGGCGCGGGATGGCAAATTGTCGCCAGCCCAAATGCAGGGCGGGTGTTTTTCCATCAGTTCGCTCGGCGGTATTGGCGGCACAAGCTTTACGCCTATCATCAATGCGCCCGAGGTGGCCATTCTGGGCGTCTCCAAATCGTCCATGCAGCCGGTATGGAACGGTAAGGAATTTGCACCGCGCCTGATGTTGCCGCTGTCGCTTTCCTATGACCATCGTGTGATCGACGGTGCCGCTGCAGCGCGCTTTAACGCGTATCTGGCTGCAGTTCTGGCGGATTTCCGCCGTGTCCTGATCTGACGGAGATACTGATGAGTCAAGTAGAAATCAAGGTACCCAATATCGGCGACTTCGATGCGGTAGAGGTTATCGAAGTACTGGTCGCCGAAGGCGATACGGTCAAGGAAGAACAGAGCCTGATTACCGTTGAGTCGGACAAGGCATCCATGGAAATCCCATCTTCGGCTGCCGGCAAAGTTGTGTCCCTGTCGGTCAAAGTGGGTGACAAGGTTGCCGAGGGCGACATAATTCTGATGCTTGAAGCTGCCGCGGCAGGTGCACAGGCGGCTGCCAGCGACAAGCCAGCGGCGCAGGACAAGGCGCAGCCTGCTGCAAAAAGCGATGCGGCTGCGGCTCAGAAAGCGGCTGGTACCGGCGACGACAGCAAAACACGGGACAGTGCCAGTGATTCGCCAAGCAAGTCGCCAGCACCGGATAGGGGTGACAATAAATCCACAGACGTTGCCAGTGGCAGTGAGGTCAAGTATTCACCTCCGACTTCGGCACCTGCGGATGGTTGCGACGTGCTTGTACTGGGCGCCGGTCCTGGCGGTTATTCGGCTGCGTTCCGTGCCGCCGACCTGGGACTAAACGTGGTGCTGGTCGAACGCTACGCCACACTGGGCGGCGTATGCCTGAACGTTGGATGCATTCCTTCCAAAGCGCTGCTGCACAGCGTAGCCGTACTGGAAGAGGCAAAACACCTGTCCCAGAATGGCATCACCTTTGGTGAACCGACCATCGATCTGGACAAGCTGCGAGCCAGCAAAGACAAGGTGGTTTCCACACTTACCGGTGGTCTGACCGGCATGGCCAAGGCGCGCAAGGTCAAGGTGATTCAGGGGTTGGGCGAGTTTGCCGACGAACATCATTTGACTGTGAAGAAAGATGATGGATCAAGCGAAACAGTGGCCTTCAAGCACGCCATTATTGCGGCTGGCAGTCAGTCGGTGAAACTGCCGTTTCTGCCGGAAGACGAAAGGATTGTCGATTCCACCGGCGCTTTGAAACTGAAAAGCATTCCGGAAAAAATGCTGATTATAGGCGGCGGCATTATCGGCCTGGAAATGGGCACGGTCTATTCCGCGCTTGGCGCACGCCTGGATGTTGTTGAAATGCTCGATGGCCTGATGCAGGGCGCAGATCGTGATCTGGTCAAGGTATGGCAAAAGAAAAACGAAGACCGTTTCGATCAGATCATGGTCAAAACCAAAACGGTTGCGGCACAGGCCAAGCCCGATGGTATCTGGGTCACGTTCGAGGGTGAAGCGGCGCCTGCCGAGCCACAAAGATATGATCTGGTTTTGCAGGCGGTGGGGCGTTCTCCCAACGGGGCAAAAATCGGGGCCGACAAGGCTGGGGTTCAAGTGTCTGAGCGCGGGTTCATTGAAGTGGATGAGCAGATGCGTACCAACGTGTCGCATATTTTTGCCATTGGCGATATCGTGGGCCAACCCATGCTGGCGCACAAGGCCGTGCATGAAGCGCATGTGGCTGCCGAAGTCATCGCAGGACACAAGAGTTATTTTGATGTGCGCGTGATTCCTTCTGTTGCCTATACCGATCCGGAAGTGGCGTGGGCAGGTTTAACAGAGGAAGAAGCCAAGACGCAGGGCATCAAGTACGAAAAGGGCGTGTTCCCATGGGCGGCGTCGGGCCGGGCCATTGCCAATGGTCGCTCCGAAGGCTTTACCAAGTTGCTATTTGACGCCGAGACCCATCGAATCATTGGCGGCAGCATCGTGGGCACCCATGCCGGCGACCTGATTTCCGAAGTGGCCCTGGCCGTGGAGATGGGTGCCGATTCCGTTGATATCGGCAAGACCATTCATCCCCATCCTACGCTTGGCGAATCGGTGGGCATGGCGGCAGAGGTCGCGCATGGTACATGTACCGATTTGCCTCCGGTCAAACGCAAGTAGACCGGTTGGCTAGTGCGGCCACTGATGGCAGCTGCACATAGTATGCGCCGTTGTTGTCGCAGCAGGATACTGTCGTGTCATCTGGTTTTCTGCGCACTGCACAGGCTGCAGGCAAGTGAAGAACACTCTTATTTCCGGTTAACGCCGAAAATAGGGGTGTTTTTCATTTTGATGACTTAAAATTCTGCTTTCGGGTATTTCATTTTTATTATGTCTGCCGTTCCTACTAGTAAGCACTCGCTGGCCGATTGGCTAGCTTATCTTGAAGCGCTGCACCCCACGGCAATCGAGCTCGGCCTGGACCGGGTCAGAACGGTAGCCCAGCGCCTGCAGGCCTGTGAGGGCGGCGGCGTCAAAATCATTGTGGGCGGCACCAACGGCAAAGGCTCCACCTGCGCCATGCTCGAGGCCATTTATCTGGCCGCCGGATACAAAACCGGCCTGTATACCTCTCCGCATCTGATCGATTTCAATGAACGCATCCGTCTTCGTGGCGAATTGGCTACAGACGAGCAAATCGTCCAACAACTGGCGCAAATCGAGACGGCGCGCGGCGAAATATCGCTCACCTACTTCGAATACACCACGCTGGCTGCGCTGTTGCTGTTCAAGGAACACCAAACCGACGTGGCCATTCTTGAAGTCGGCCTGGGCGGGCGACTGGACGCAGTCAATATCGTGGATGCAGATTGCTCCATCGTTACCAGCGTCGATGTTGATCATATCGAATGGCTCGGGGATACCCGGGAGAAAATCGGCTGGGAAAAGGCGCATATTTTCCGCAAGGGAAAGCCGGCCATTTGCAGCGACCCGCAGCCGCCGCAGTCAGTGCTGGACTACGCCCGCGAGATTGAAGCGGATCTGTGGCTGTTCGGGCACGATTTCAACTATTCGGCCGACAAGCAGCAATGGGCTTTTGCCGGCCGCAACCAGCGGCGCAATGCGCTGGCGTATCCCGCCTTGCGTGGCGCTAATCAGTTGCTCAATGCTTCGGCTGCGCTGGCGGCAATCGAATCGTTGCGGGACCGGCTTGCTGTTCCACAGCAGTCGGTGCGCCAGGGCTTGATTCAGGCGGCGCTGCCCGGACGCTTTCAGATTATTCCCGGACAGCCTACCGTGGTGCTCGACGTGGCGCACAATCCGCATGCAGCGGCAGTGCTTGCTCACAATCTTGATAGCATGGCCTATTTTCCTTATACCCATGCGGTGGTCGGCATGGTCAATGACAAGGATTGCGACGAGATCATCAAAAAGTTCGGCCGCAAGGTGGATCACTGGTATTGCACCAGCCTTGATGGCGAGCGCAGTCGTAGCGGCCAGGATATCGCCGAAAGAGTGCGCGGGCAGTTGCCGGCCGATGCAGAAGGGTTACCAACCGTAACGGTTTTCGATTCTCCGGCTGCTGCCTATGATTCTGCGCGTTCAAAGGCCGCCGACAATGATAGAATAGTCGTGTTTGGCTCGTTTTTAACCGTGGCCGCAGTTTTACAGCATTTGGGGCGTCCAGCCGTCTGAAGCTTATCTTTATAAATAGTCGGGAATAAGTTATGGGTTTATTCAATTCACAAGATAATAATCGGCCGGGACAACGCCGTACCCAGTCTGAACAGAACCAGGCAAATGACCTGCGGGTCAAGGCCAGAAACCGGCTGATCGGTGCGATTATTCTTGTTCTGGCCGCGATCATTATCGTGCCTATGGTGCTCGATACCGGAGGCACAGACAGTACGCCGACGCCGGCCCAGAAACCGCCCTTGGTATCGGGCGGGGGCAGCGACAGCAATTCCCTGTCCGTGACGACAACGCCGGGCGTTGAATCCAGCGGTCCAAGTTCCACATCACAGCAGGCTACCGTTGATGGCAGTGTGCCGCAGACTCCGCCGGTGACAGGATCGGTCGCTGCAGGGACCGCTGAGCAGCCGCAGGACCCGGGAGTAGCGCCGGAAACACAGGAGCCGGGATTGACAGGGCTGACCGAAGCCATTGATCCGAACCGATCCATCGCTTCGGGTACGGCAAACCAGCCGGTAACGCCTGAGGATCAGGCCGAGAAGGCAAAGCAGGAAGCGGCTGCTCAGGCTAAAGCCCAGGCAGATGCCAAAAGGGCGGCAGAACGCAAAAAGGCCGCAGCCAACAAAGCCGCTGAGCAGCCTAAAAAGCCTGGCGTGATCAAGGACAGCAATCGTACCGATGATGGCTCCCGTGCGCTGGCTATCCTGGAAGGCCGTGAACCTGCACAGGCGGAGAAAAGCAAACCCAAGGTCACCTCGGGAGATTATTCGCTGCAGATCGCTTCCTACGGCTCTGCGGATGACGCACAAAGCCGCCGCAGCAAACTGGCTACCGAGGGCGTATCCAATGTATATGTTCAGAATTCTGTCGTAAACGGCAAGCAGATTTATCGTTTGCGCGTAGGCCCGTTCAAATCACGTGAGGCTGCACAGGCAGCGCAAACCCGCCTTCGTTCACTGGGTTATGACAACGGTTTCATCTCGTCGAATTGATATCCATGCATCGAAGTGACCGAATTTGATTACACCTGCCTTGGGATTATCGCGATCTCGGGGCTCCTTGGATTAATGAGAGGGTTTCTTAAAGAAGCCTTCTCATTAATCGCTTATGCTGCCGCATTTATTGGCGCGATCTGGTGGGGCCCGGTGGTTTATCCCTGGGTGATGCAATACATCAACAACGCGCTGATCAGCATGGGCATCGGGTACGCGGTGGTATTTATCGCCATTTTACTGGTTGTCGGTCTGGTCAATGTGACGCTGGCAACCCTGATTGAGGCCACGGGCCTGGGACCGGCCGATCAGGGGCTCGGCATTTTGTTCGGCATCGCCCGTGGTGTCATGATTATCCTGATACTGGTTGTACTTGCTGGTTATACGCCATTTCCCAAGGAACCCTGGTGGGTCAATGCCAGATTTTCACCCATGGCGATGATGGCGGTGCATGAAATCAAGCTGCGCCTGCCAGACAGCATCGGGTCGTATTTACCTTATTAGTTTTCTTCCCTTAGTTTTCTCTCTCGTATTTTTCAGAATAGGCTTTTTATGTGCGGAATTATCGGTATCGTCGGACGCGGTCCAGTGAATCAACTGGTATACGACAGTCTGCTGTTACTGCAACATCGTGGACAGGATGCAGCCGGCATTGCGACCGCCTACGGCAACCACTTCAATATGTACAAGGCCCATGGCCTGGTGCGCGACGTATTTCGCACTCGCAATATGCGCGATCTACCTGGCCATTCCGGTATCGGACAGGTGCGTTATCCAACGGCCGGCTCCAGCGATTCGCTGGAAGAGGCGCAGCCATTTTATGTCAACGCGCCTTTCGGCATTACGTTTGCTCATAATGGCAATCTGACCAACTGGCGTGAATTGCGCGAATCGCTGTTCAAGGTAGATCAGCGCCATATCAATACCAATTCAGATTCTGAAGTCTTGCTCAATGTACTGGCGCATGAACTGCAATCGGCTGCAAAGGGTAGCACCCTGGATCCGGCCGCGATCTTCAGCGCTGTGGCTGCATTGCACCGACGAGTCAAGGGGGCATACTCGGTGGTTGCGCAAATTGCCGGATATGGGCTGCTGGCTTTCCGCGATCCATTTGGCATCCGGCCACTCTGTTTGGGTAAGTACGAATCCGAACTGGGCGCGGAGTGGATGGTGGCGTCTGAATCGGTTGCGCTTGAAGGTAGCGGGTTTGATTTCGTTCGTGATATTGGTGCCGGCGAAGCCGTGTTCATTGACTTGGATGGTAATGTGCATGAGCAGCAATGCGCCGACAATCCGGTGCTCACGCCCTGCATTTTCGAGTATGTCTATTTTGCCCGCCCCGATTCCACCATTAATGGCGTAAATGTCTACAATGCGCGCCTGAAGATGGGTGAGTACCTTGCCGATAAAGTGGCCAGGCAGTTACGCTTGCGGGAAATTGATGTCGTGATGCCCATTCCTGATTCTTCCAGGCCGGCCGCCATGCAGCTGGCCTCCAAGCTCAAGCTTGAGTATCGTGAAGGGTTCATCAAGAACCGGTATGTGGGTCGCACCTTTATTATGCCCGGGCAGGCGGTACGCAAAAAATCGGTCCGCCAGAAATTGAACGCCATGAGTGTTGAGTTTAAGGACAAAAATGTGCTGCTGGTGGATGACTCCATTGTGCGTGGCACGACCAGTCGCGAGATTGTCGAGATGGCAAGGGCGGCCGGAGCCCGGAAAGTGTTTTTCGCCTCGGCCGCGCCTCCAGTCTGTTTTCCCAATGTCTACGGTATTGACATGCCAACCCAGGATGATTTGATCGCCAACGGCAGAACGCCAGAAGAAGTTGCTGCCGAGATTGGCGCAGACGGCCTGGTGTATCAGGACCTGGCTGACCTGAAAGCGGCCATTTCGGATTTGAATCCGGCGCTCACTCAGTTTGAAGCTTCCTGCTTTGACGGCCAATATGTTACTGGCGATGTTGATAGCGCTTATCTGGAAAGACTGCGCCTGACCAGGCATCAGGTCAAGGAAGGCCAGGCGGTTGGCGGCCTGCAATTTAATATGGGGTACGCAGCGAACGTTTAAGCGTAGTGTGCGCTTTAGTCCCTGTCTGTGCAAAGCAGCAGGGACCCTATTTATACCGTAGAGTCGTGTTCATAACGGACGCCATGAATCTGACCAAACAAGTGCCGTTGGATTTAAAAGGGCGTCATTGCGGCGAACGTTAGCAGATCATAGAATTATTCCCAAGAATTATCCCATTTGCGTCGGTAATGCCGATTCATTGTCGTCTGGTGTGTTTCGGAATATAATTGACATATCATCTATTGACAAGTCACTTATGTCTCTCTCCAATACAACCACAAAACCTGATTGCGGACGAATGCTTCTCTCTCTGTCGGGGCAAATCAATCGTCAGTGGCGCAGGGCACTGGATCGCCGCCTGCAGCCTTTGGGGTTGACCGAAGCTACCTGGTTACCGTTGCTGTACATTGCAAGGGCAACGCAGCCATTGCGTCAAAAGGATCTGGCCGCGCTGATCGGGCTCGATAGCTCATCGGTGGTGCGTCTGCTCGAGGGTCTGCAAACTGCGGGTTACATCCAGCGTCTGGAAGGCACGGACCGGCGTGAAAAAATTATTCACCTGACCGATACCGGTCGGCAAACAGTATCCAACGTCGAGCGGGTAGTGCATGAAGGCCGGCGTCGCCTATTCCTGGATATTGATGACGCAGATCTGGAAACAACCCGAACGGTATTGCAACAGCTTCTGGGCACACTTGAATCACTGGACGGCGCGCTCTGGTCTGATACGGATGGCACCGATTCTCATGCCTGAAAAAATCGTCATACGCGCGCCATTGTGGCTGTTGGTGCTGGTAACGCTGAGCGGCACCCTGGCCATGCATATGTTTGTGCCGGCCATGCCGGATGCTGCGGCCGATCTTGGTGCCAGCATGAGCGCCATGCAAATGACGATCAGCCTGTATATACTTGGCCTGGCTTTCGGCCAGCTGATCTATGGTCCGCTCTCGGATGGGTTCGGCCGGCGCCCGATGCTGCTTGCCGGCCTGTCGATCTATGTGCTGGCCGGCGTGGCAGCGGCCTTATCGCAAAGCGAGTCTACGCTGGTGTTGGCGCGGCTGTTTCAGGCGTTGGGCGGATGTGCCGGCCTGGCGCTGGGGCGGGCCATTGTACGCGATACGGCGGCAGGCGATAGTGCGGTCAAGGACCAGGCGTTACTCAACCTGATCATGATGGCCGGGCCGGGTCTGGCCCCGTTGCTAGGGTCGTTCCTTACCTTGCAATTCGGTTGGCGCGCTGTTTTCTATGCACTCGTATTGCTGGGCGTAATTACTTTGCTTTCGACCTGGCGATTGCTGCCGGAAACCGGCACGCCAACGGGTAAAGTGAGGCCGGCCGCTTTGGCCTTGGATTACAAATCGTTGCTGCGTTCTCCGTCGTTTCTGGCTTATGCGTTTGGCGGTGGCTGCGCCACGACTGCCATTTATTCTTTTATTGCCGCCGCGCCTTTCATCATTACCATGGATTTGCATCGATCCGTACAAGAGGTAGGCATATATCTGGCCCTGTTGATCGTTGGGCTGTCGGTAGGAAATGCGGCGACGCGGCAACTGATCGGTCGCTATTCGCTTGAGCGACTGTTGATTGGCGGCAATGCGCTAAGTGTTGTTGCGGCCTTGCTGCTGCTGGCCTCTACGCTGGCCGATCTGCTGCATATCGTTAGCGTGACAGCGCTGATGTTCGTATTTGCAATCGGCGCTGGCATTGCAAGCCCGGCGGCCCTGACCAAGGGGCTGAGTGTGGATCGTCATTTGATAGGCTCGGCAGCAGGCTTGTATGGTTTTACACAAATGTTGGTGGGGGCCATCTGTACGTCGCTGGTCGGGCTTGGAGATGATCCCGCGCTCACGGCATTTACGGTGCTTGCATGCACCGCTATCCTGGGTCAGGCTGGATTATGGTTCGGCATGAAACAGGACCGGCGCCTGTCGCATAACGTATTGGCCTCAGATGCGTCGGCGGGTCATCACTGAGGCGGTCTGCGGCCGACGCCGGAGGCTGTTATGCTAGGCGGGAAGTGCGCCGTGTTTTCCCGAATAATGCGTAGCCACCCAACACCAGTAATACGACAAACAACAGTAACGCCCACAGGACATATTCAACGCCAAGCACACTCACTTTGGCGTCCATGCAGGTGGCATAAATGCCGAAAAGCCAGGGCGCCAGGCTATCGAGTCCGGTGGTTCTGGACATAAATATGTCAGCAAATGTACGGTCGCATGACACCATTTCTGCCGCAACCGTATGCTGATACCATGCTGCTACGATGCCAGCGATGGACAATGCGAAGGACAACAGCGCCATCATGCGCTTTGCAGCCCCCGGAATCAGGTTGCCCAGCAGGCAGACGCCCGCGATAAGCAACAGAATGAGCCGCTGCAGCACACACCATGCGCAAGGCGGCATGTTGAAAACATGCTGGCTGACAAGTGCAACAGCCAATGCAAGCAGGCAGAGCAGGGCAATGAAGTTCAGGCGAGACTGGGTCATAGAGAGGTTCTGGAGTAGGTTGAATAAATATCGGCAAACAGGCGCATGATCAGCTCATGTGCGCCGTCCCACATAATCTGGACGCCGATACACAGCAGAATGAAAGCGGACAGCCGCATGAATACGGCGGTCCCTGAAGCGCCCAGACGGGCAAGAAAGCGCGCGGCAAAACGCAGGCAGAAAAACAGGATAGTGCTGACGCTGATCACCGCCAGGATCATGGCGCTCACGCTCATGACGCCCGCGCCTGCGCTGATAAAATCAAATGAAGCCCCAACGGTAATAGCCGCCGATATACTGCCCGGACCGCAGGCGATCGGGAAGGTGAGCGGGTAGAAGGCGCTGGACTTTACTTTTTCCTGCGAATAATTTTCCACCAGTTTTTCATGGGCATCGGTATCCGGATCTTTCGCATTGACCAGTTGCCAGGCACTGGCCACGACCAGCAGGCCGCCACCGACACGGACAATGGGCAGGGAGAGGCCGAAAAAACTCAATACCATATTGCCAAACAGCGCGGCAAGCGTGAGCATCACAAAAACGTTGATTGAAATGCGCTTGGCCAGCAGCTTGCGAGTAGAGGCGCTGGCCCCTTCGGTCATGGTCAGAAAAATGGGCGCAACTGCGGGTGGGTTTACGATAGGCAGCAGCGTGGCAAGGACAAACAGAAAACTGCGGCTGAAAATCAGGATATATTCATTAATGCTCATTGTTGTTTATTTCTGCGCGGTCAGGTTGTTGATTGCGGTCAGCAAGTCACGTTTAAACTGCATTTGGGTGCGAGGATTATCCAGTGCATTGCCGCCGAGAATGAAAATATCCTCGACCCGGTCTCCCAGTGTCATGACCTTGGCCATTTGCAGGTTAATCTGGTGCCGCTTGAAGGTGTTGGCAAGCGCATAAAGAATACCAGGGCTGTCCATCGCTGTAATTGACAATCGCCAATACTGACTGTTTTCATCAGGCAAAAGTTCAATAAGAGGCACCAGCGGGAACGTGCGCGAGCGGCGAACATTGGCGCCCACGACATAGCGGTTGCTCTTTAAGCTCAAGGGTTCATTCTGTGCCGGCAGCGGCGCGTTCAGCCGGTTGCGCAAGCCATGTTCGATCAGCGGCACATTGGAGCGGATGTCCGCGTCAATGGCTGCGCTGTCCACCACGAAACTGTCCAGCGCGTAGCCCTGGCGCGTCGTGTGGATGCGGGCGTCCAGAATATCAATGCGTTGTTCGTAGAAATACGAGCAGATTTGCTCAAACAGATCGGGGCGATCGGGTGTGTACACCATCACCTGAATCCCTTCGTTATTTTCGGTAGGACGGGCGCGGACCTGGGCCCCTACCTGCTGCAGCATGCGATACAGAAGGCGGGTATGCCAGGCGATATCTCTGGCTTCATGCCGTAAAAAATAGGCCACATCCAGGGTATTCCAGAACCGATCCCGGTCCTCATCGCTGATGCCCGAAAAACGTACCAGCGCGATCGCGTCGTTCTTGCGTTGCGTCAGTACCGATTGCCGGTCGAAAACGTTGTTTCCCAAGGCTGTCAGGGTGTAATGGTACAGGTCTTCAAGCAATTTGCCTTTCCAGGCGTTCCAGACTTTGGGGCTGGTGCCGCGAATATCGGCGACAGTGAGCAAATAAAGGGCGGTCAGGCGGCGTTCCGTGCCTGCAATATCGGCAAACTCCTGGATAACCGAGGGCTCGGACAGATCCCGTTTCTGGGCGAACGCAGACATAGTCAGATGGTGTTCTACCAGAAACTCGACCAGCGCGCGATCTTGCGGATCCAGATTGTGGTCGCGGGCGAATTTACGCACTTCCACTGCGCCCAGTGTCGAGTGATTGCCGCCACGCCCTTTGGCGATGTCATGGAACAGGGCGGCCACATACAGCAGCCAGTGCTGGTCCATGTCGGCAATCAGCCGGCTGGCCAGCGGATATTCCTGGGCATGTTCGGGCATGGTGAAGCGGCGAATATTGCGGATCACCATCAGTGTGTGCTGGTCAACGGTGTATACGTGAAACAGGTCGTGCTGCATCTGTCCCACGATTTTCCGAAATACCGGAATGTACTGGGGCAAAATGCTGAGCATGGTCATTCGTCTGAAGCTGTGCACGATGCCGGTGGGTTGCTGCAGTATTTGCAGAAACAGCCATTTGTTCACCGGATTGCGGCGAAACTGTGCGTCGATCCGGTGGCGTGAGCTCCAGATCTGTCGTTGCAGCTTGGCCGACATGTCATTGACTTCCGGGTGCTGCTGCAATACCAGAAAGGCTTTCAGAAGCAGTTGCGGTTTGCGCTCGAATGCGTCGTCTGCGACAAGATCAAGCTGCTGACCAACGCGGCAGAAGTCTTCATCGATCATGACACTGCAATCTTTGACCGGGAAAAAGTACTCCCGGAAACTTTGCATCATGATGTGGTTCATCAGATAGACAATTCTGGCGGCCCAGTAATAGCGCTGCATGAGAATTTCACTCGGACGCCGGGTATCGGTGGCCTTGATGCGGTATACCTCGGCCAGCAGCGGCTGGTTATGGAACATCAGGCGGTCGTCACGCTTTCCCGCAAGCAGATGCAGGTCTATGCGCAAGCGCTTGAAAGCCTGCTCGGACTTGGCGCATTTGGCTGCTTCGTCGCGCGTCATCATGTCGTGCGTGACCAGGTCGCGCCAGGTACCCGATAGCCCGGCAGCTAGACTGATCCACCGAATCATCTGCAGATCGCGCAGGCCTCCCGGAGATTCCTTGCAATTGGGTTCAAGCGAATAGGGCGTTTCACTGTAACGTGCGTATCGTTGCTGCAGCTCGAGCTGCTTGGCCAGAAAGAAATCTTGGGGATTCAACTGTTCGCGAAACCGCGTGTCAAGCGCGGACACAAGCTTGCGATTGCCCAGAATAAAACGCAATTCAAGCAAGCCGGTTTCAATCGTGATATCGGCGGCGCTCTCGCTCAGGCATTCGTCGATGGTCCGCACGCTATGGCCGATGTCCAGGCCCAGATCCCATAAGGACGACACGAATTGCTCCAGAAGCGCTTTGTCACCATCCTCGGGCGGTCGCTGCAAAAGGATAAGCAGATCGATATCCGAATAGGGAAACAGTTCGCCCCGTCCATATCCGCCGATTGCGCACAGGCTGGCACCGGCGGGCAAGGGGAAACTGGCGGCCAGCTCCTTCATGGCCTGGTCGGTGTGTTTCCTGAGCGCTGCCAGCAGCGAATCCGGACGCGATCTGTGCTGGCGATAATTGTCCACGGCCTGTGTTTTCTGCGCCTGCAGGCGGTTACGGATCGCGATAGCCGGACTCACAGTGTTCATGAATGTCCTTCGGGCCTCATGGTGTGCAAACTGGCTGTCAGGGCAGGCTCTTGACGAAAGCGGGCGGGGCAGGCATGCCCGGCGAGCGCGTCAATACATCGTAGCCGCTCTCGGTCACGATCAGCGTATGCTCCCATTGTGCAGACAGACTATGGTCACGGGTGACCACAGTCCACTGATCCGCCAATACCCGCGTTTCCCGGCGACCGGCGTTGATCATGGGTTCGATGGTGAAGACCATGCCCTGTTCCAGGGTGAGACCTTCGCCGGGTTTGCCATAGTGGAGCACTTGTGGGTCTTCATGAAAGCGCTGGCCGATACCATGTCCGCAATATTCCCGAACGACGGAAAAACCGTTGCTTTCAGCGTGTTTTTGAATCGCGTGGCCGATATCGCCAAGCGTTGCGCCGGGACGCACTTGTTCTATACCGAGCCACATACATTCATAGGTGATGTCGGTCAGGCGTCGGGCCAGAATGGACGGAGCGCCCACGTAGAACATGCGGCTGGTATCGCCGAACCATCCGTTCTTGATGATGGTGACGTCAATATTGAGCACATCGCCCGATTTGAGCTTTTTGTCACCCGGGATGCCATGACAGATGACATGGTTGACCGAAGTGCATACGGCGCCGGTGAAGGGCGGGTAGCCTGGGGGCTGATAGCCGATGGTGGCCGATTCGACGCCCATCTCTGTCATAAAATCGTGACAGATTTTGTTGATTTCGCCGGTGGTCATGCCCGGTTTGATTTGAGGGGCGACATGATCGAGGACCCGGGCGGCGTCTTCGCAGGCTGCCCGCATGGCATCAATGTCCTGCTGATTTGTGAGTGTGGCCATAACTGCTTGAGTAAATGAGTGAAATAATAGTAGAATTATAGGCTTTCCCGGATTTGTTTGGCGAATCTTTGGTAAAAGCAGCCAGTTATCAGGGTTGCCGGGTGTGCCTCACAGTGTACAGGGCAATGGCCCTGGCTTGCAAAGCCGTGCGTCAGAATTGGTAATGCCACGTTGAGATTGCCTTTAATACAAAAGACGTTATTACCAAAGACGTGAATACTAATGCCAAAGGCATGAATGCCAATCATTAATACCAAGATGGCAGGTATCCAAGGTAATGCGACGTCAAGGCATGACGACTCATGGTAGGCCAGAGCGGGTGACGGGAAAAAATGCTGGAAAGTCTCAGTGAAGTTTGTTTTTTATTTTAATAGCGCGCCGTTTTTCCTAGGGTGTTGATTATATACAACAAAATCAATAT
>NZ_JBQEAU010000085.1:0-19913 GCF_052108595.1 Advenella sp. | reverse complement strand
CATTGCCCGAGTGTAGGCTTCAGGATTTCTGACTCGTGCACAACGGTGATGTTTGCGCCAATGGGCCTTGCGGATTCACATGATTATTGAACAGATGAGTATCTTAAACACAATACGCTATGGATAATGCCATTGCCATGCAGTCTGGTTTTTTTGATTATAAAAAAGGAAACGATTCCATTATATTATAAAATTGCCCGTTATCTAGTGGTAATTTCGGCTCAAATTATAGATCATCATCTGTTACCCTATTCGAAAATTTGATAGAAGTCAATGTCCTTGAGGTATATCCGCGTAACACAATTGCATCTAATGGAAAAAGAATATAAAATGTAAACGTTTCCATTTTGTGGAGGCGAGGTGAAATCACAAAACAGCCAGCACCAATTATTCAGCCTGTCATTTCTGGAATGCATTCCATCAAGCGGAGCAATAATATGAACGACCACACCGGCTGCACAATAATTTTTAAGTGTTGAGATAACAGGAGAGACAAGTGAGACTTTTTCCATATGCATTCTGCTTAGCGGCCTTAATGGTTACTTCATCGGCTCAGGCTGACACGTACCCGGACCGCCCCATACGCATGCTTTTGCCATTCTCGGCAGGAGGCGGCGGCGACATACTCGGCCGTATTATTGCCGAGCAATTTGCAGCACAACTTGGAAAGCCGGTGGTGGTGGAAAACAAGCCCGGCGCTGGGGGGACGATTGGTATCGCGGATGTTGCCAGAGCAAAGCCAGATGGCTATACCATTACGATTGGCGGAATGACTACGCATGTGCTGTCTCCGCATGTTTACACCAAGATTGCCTATGATCCTGTCAAAGATTTCACCTCCCTGGGTGTGATCGGCTCGTCTTCGATTGTGATGATTGCGAATAGTGATTTTCCGGCAAGCAATCTTGCGGGTGTGAAATCACTTAACGATTCCAGCAAGGAACCCTTACAGTATGCTAGTTGGGGGCGAGGTTCCACCGGCCATTTTTGCGGTGAAGTGCTGGCTCAAAAAATGGGAATCAAGTTGGCGCATGTGCCATATAAGGGCACGGCGCAACTGGCGAACGATATCCTGGGCGGCCATATCTCCGTTGGATTTGTCGATATGGTTACAGCGACGCCCTATGTACAAGGCGGCAAAGTCAAAGCCCTCGCGGTCTGTACTCAACGCTCTCCCAGCCTGCCGGATGTTGCCAGTTACAAGGAACAGGGAGTGGACTTTGACCGGGAATTGAACTGGGCAATGTATGTGCCAGCCGGTACACCTGCGCCAATTGTGGACAAATTGTCTAAAACACTCGAACAAACACTTGCACAGCCAGCTATCCAGAAGAAATTGCTGGGCCTGGGCATCACCGCCAAATATGTCTCGGGTGAAAATCACACCAAGGCTATGGTTGCAGATGCGAAGGTGTGGGAAGATATCGCCAAGCAAGCCGGTATTGAAGCGCAATAGAAAAATTAATCCGGTCTCGTCAATGTGATGATGAGACCGGACAATATATTCTGAATAATGGCGTAACGGTTTTCTATGTCAATGCCACCTTTGCTCTATCGCTCTAGCGCAGCAGCTTCCAGCCGCCGTCAACGACAAACTCGGCGCCTGTTATATACCGGGCCTCGTCCGAGGCCAGATAGTAAATAAGATTGGCCACATCTTCGGGGGTGCCTTTTGCTCCCATGGGCGTACGGTCGGCTGTGGTGGGTATGTTCTGTGTATTGTTTTGCCTGGCTCGCGCTGATTTTTGCGTCAGGATATCGTCCAGCATTTTCGTTTCGATGCGTCCCGGGTGTACCGAATTGCATCTAACGGTATTGTTGCCCATGCTGGCAAACAACGCTACAGACTTGGTCAGTTGCGTGACGGCTCCTTTACTGGCGCCATAGGCGACGCTTTGCGTTGTTGGGTAGTACGCGCCCACTGAGGACAAGTTTACAATTGCTCCACTGCCTTGTTTTCGCATCAGCTTAACGGCTTCGCGGCAACCGAGGAAAGTCCCGTCCAGATTGACTGCAAGCACACGATGCCACTCGTCAAGTGTAGTGCTCTCGAGCGAACCGTTTAACACATCGCCCACAATTCCGGCGGCGTTGACCAGCACATCCAGAGATGTAAAAGATGCCTCTATTATCTGAAACAGAGAAATCCATTGTGATTCCGATGTTACGTCCAGGCAATGGAAATGTACCTGATCTGACGGCGTATAGCTCGCTGGTTCTTGCATGTCCGCGATAATAACTGTTGCTCCTTCAGATACAAATTTTTTGCACGCCGCGGCGCCAATGCCGTTGCTGCCCCCGGTAATTAATACCACCTTATCTTTTGTCGTTTTCACAATTATCTTACTTATATAGTCTGAAGGGTTAGTCGATTCGGATAACGGATTCTTCGCCATCCCAATTTGTATGCGCTTCGGCGATCTTCGCAAAGTATTCACCCTTGCCGCCGGTCATTTCGGACAACTCAATAACGTTACCCGGCATGTCCGGATGCAGTAGATACGCAAATCTTCCCCGTCCTTCCCCCATCCTTCCGGCGTGCCCTTCTTCGTATCCCTGGGCAAGTAATTTATTTCTGTGTTGATCAAAGTGATCAAAGGTCCAGTACGCCACGTGCTGGATACCCTCGGCTCCGGTGCCAAGGAAATCCAAATACAACGAAGGAGCATTGTTGCGTTGCTGGATCAACTCCAATTGAATGCCGCCCGAATTTGCCAGGGCGATAGACAATTCTGGAAGGGCAGATGGCTTACCGTAATAAGAAAATTCAGTTGTGTTTACCTTTTTTTTGTAGAACCAGGGACCTACACCGAGTGTCTTGCTCCAATGCGCCATTGCTGTCTCAATATCCCGTACTACCAGACCGATTTGCCTTACATCACCCATTACCTTGGCCATTCCTTGCACTCCTGATTGTTTTCAAATAAAATGGAAACGTTTCTTTTATTTCAATATAACAAGTCTGATTATATATTTCAATATAGTAATTACATTTATATAAATTCCCGAAATATCGATCTTATAATTTTGTGGAAACGTTATTACTCTATCGCAATTTATGTCGCAACTTTTAATGTGACAACTACCGGTTCGGCTTCAATCCACTGGCCGCTGAACACCCTTTTTAGAAAATGGAGAAGTACATCATGTCGGACGCATCAGTTTTGGACGCTTCAGTATCAGACGCCTTGCAGCAAACCCGTATCAAGACCGTAATAGATCACATGGCGATGGAGTGTGTACATGACTGGGATGCGGTGATCGCTACTTTTGAACATCCACGCTATGAAATGCATGGCAGTGGCATGGTCTACGACGGCGAGAAGGACGTACGCGGCTATTTTGAATCTTCCCGGATTCCGTTCCCGGATCTGACCAATGAAATCATTACGATAGCCGCAGCTGACGATACTGTCCTTGTGGAGTTTTACCTCAAGGGCACCCATCTGGGTGTATTGACAATCGATGGTCGCAACTACGAACCCACAGGTAGAAAAATGCATGTTCGCATGGCCGCGACATTTGAATTTGCAACTGGCTCAGACAAGATTGTTTGCGAGCGACCTTATACATCACAGGATGCAAAACTGTGCTCGCTTGGCTTGATTTGACTGAATATTTAAATGCAGTGAACTTGCCGATAGGTGTGCAACACGCCGCGAGTTCTGTATGAAGTTCCAATTCGGGTATGAGAGTGCTACTGCAAGCCCTTGGAAAATATCCACACACGAGGAGATACACATGTCTTTACCAGAAGTTGTCACAAAGCAGGAGCGTTTACTTACGCTCAACATCAATGAGGGCGTGGAGCTGCCTGGGTCTGCTCCGGGATCGACCATTATTCCGTTGTTCCTTGATCGTGAAAATGGAGTGTGGGTATTGTATGGAAAATTCAACCCAGGCACCCAACTACCTACCCATTTTCATACCGGCGTGGTTCACTTTTACACAACCAAGGGTGAATGGCATTATCTGGAGTATCCCGATGATCCTCAAAAGGCAGGAAGCTATCTTTATGAACCGGGCGGTTCGGTCCATACTTTCTGTGTGCCCAAGGACGCGAAGGAAGCCGCCGAAGGTTTCATGGTCGTTTACGGGGCTAACATCAATTTTATAGATGGCGAGTTTATTGGCATTCGCGACGCCGGGGCAATAGAGGAATCTATTCTCGAAACTGCACGAAAACAGGGGATTCCTATTCCTAAATATATCCGGCCCAAGGGTGGTGCTGAATTTACCAGATAGCCAATGAAGGCAGGGGATATCACTGCATCTGTGACATTTCCTGTTTCATCATTCAAATTGCAAATCATGATAACGTACTGTTGAAAGCACCGTCTCGGCAGTTCGGCCATGAGTCAGTGCGCATGTAAATTGGAAATGGCTAGTACTTAAAAATCAGTAAAAAAAGAAGAGCGATTGGCCGTTGAGTTCATTTTGAGACGGCATTCCTAGCGGGAGAGCCCCGATATAAACTGATCTATAGCGCGAGGTGCCCATCACGCTGCCGCCTTACGTATAGTGTTGACCCAGATGTTTTCTGATGGTTT
This sequence comes from Advenella sp., assembly GCF_052108595.1. NCBI lineage: Bacteria > Pseudomonadati > Pseudomonadota > Betaproteobacteria > Burkholderiales > Alcaligenaceae > Advenella > Advenella sp. The sequence continues at coordinate 15,363 of NZ_JBQEAU010000085.1, read as the reverse complement.
CTCAGGAACCATTTATCGAGCCATGCTCTCGAAACGGGAGATCGCTGCCTTCGCACGATAAGTGTCTGGAGGATAGGTACAATGGTTTTGTCTGGTTAACAGCGACTGACTAAAATCAGGGTAACTGCTACTGCTCCGGACTTGCCGATTGATCGGCAATCCGCCAGCATCTAGCCAGCCATTTTCCATTAATATGAAACTTGACACATGAACGCCTTCCCTTTCTCAGAAACAGATCCCATTGTCTACGCAGGCCCGCCGCCGAAAGCGTCGGATGTCGTGATCATCGGCGGCGGCATTATTGGTATTACAACTGCCATTTTCCTTGCCCAGCATAATGTAGCGGTAACCGTGCTGGAAAAGGGCCGCATCGCGGCCGAGCAGTCGTCGCGAAACTGGGGCTGGATTCGAAAGCAGGGCAGGGATGAGGACGAACTGCCCATCATGATCGAGGCGGCACGGCTATGGCCGCAACTGGTGCAGGAATGTGGAGAAGATATCGGACTTCGGCAAACCGGCGTGACCTATCTGGCCAGCTCTGACAAGGAAATGGCCGAGTTCGACGCGTTCATCAAGATCGCTGCTGCACACGACATGGATACCCGGATGCTCGGCGCAGACGATGTCTCAGAGCTGATCAAAGGCATGTCCGGTGCATTCAAGGGCGCGATGATCACGCCTTCGGATATGCGGGCCGAGCCCTCGCTGGCTGTTCCGGCCCTGGCCAGACTTGCACGTAGCAAGGGAGTAACGATTGTCGAGAACTGCGCGGCCAGGACGCTTGAGACAGCGGCTGGCAGCATTGCCGGGGTATGGAGCGAGCAGGGGTATATCGCTACGTCATCCGTCCTGCTGGCGGGGGGCGCGTGGTCGTCGCTCTTTTTGAAAAAACATGGCATTTCTATTCCCCAGCTTTCGGTCAAGGCAACTGTCGCGGCAACGCTACCGATGCCCGAGTTCCATGCCGGCGCGGCAGTAGAAAAACACATCGCTTTTCGATGCAGGCTGGATGGTGGCTATACGCTGGCGCCCGCAGGCAGCCACCGGCTTTATCTTGGACCGGATAGTTTGCGGCATGCCGCGAAATATTTTCCGGCCTTGAAAGCCGACCCGCTGGGAACCCGTTATGCGCTCTGGGCGCCGGTCGGATATCCCGACGGCTGGACGACCCCTCGTGGCTGGGTGCCCGACATGCCCAGCCCTTTTGAGAGCATGCGCGTGCTCAATCCAGCTCCCGATGCCTCTGACCTTCGTTCAATCGAGCGAGGATTCAAGCGGCTTTTCCCTCAGATGGAGCATGTTCGTTTCCAAAAGAGCTGGGCCGGGATGATTGATCTCATGCCCGATACCGTTCCCATTGTTGACTGGGTGCCTACTCATCCTGGTCTTGTTGTTGCGACAGGGATGAGTGGTCATGGATTTGGCATCGGGCCTGGCATGGGCCGCATTATTTCAGATATGATCCAGGGCAACGACGTCGGGCATAACCTGCATCGCTTTCGGTTTTCCCGTTTTACCGATGGGAGCCCGATTCGGCTGGGCACGTCACTTTAGCAACGGCAGAAGCCAATTACGTTCTTGAGAACCGGCAGCGGCGCCATCACGACTGTGTTTCAAGCATCGTAGCTTGCTGCACCGCATGCTCCCACTGCTGCATCAGCGCCTGGGCCCGCTCACGGCCCTGGGTGGGATGAAAGCGCCTCTCGGCGCGCCACAGATGGGAGATCTCCTCGGTGTCGGCATAGACGCCGCTGGAAAGCCCGGCTAGATAGGCCGCGCCCAGCGCGGTGGTTTCGACGCAGGCGGGGCGCACCACGGGAATGCCCAGCAGGTCTGCCTGGAACTGCATGAGCAGATCGTTGACGCAAGCGCCACCATCAACCCGTAACTCGCTTACGGGCTGGCCACCGGCATCGGTCGCGTCGCGGCTCATCGCCGTAAGCAGCGCAGCGCTCTGATAGGCGATAGATTCCAGCGCTGCGCGGGCGATATGGGCCAGCGTCGTGCCGCGGGTGATGCCGGTGATGGTGCCGCGCGCATCCGGCTGCCAGTAGGGGGCGCCCAGGCCGGTAAAGGCAGGCACCATCATCACGCCGCCCGAGTCGGGTACGCTTTCGGCAAGTTGCTGCACTTGGCCGCTGTGTTCAATGGCGCGCAGGCCGTCGCGCAACCACTGCACTACAGCACCGCCGACAAAGACGCTGCCTTCGAGCGCATATTCGGGTGTTGTATGGGGTTGGGCCGCACTGGTGGTCAGCAGGCCGTTGTGCGAGGCCTGGAACACGTCTCCCGTATGCATCAGCATGAAGCAACCGGTGCCATAGGTGTTCTTGGCCATGCCCGCTGAAAAGCAGGCCTGGCCGAACAGTGCACTTTGCTGGTCGCCGGCCACGCCGCCGATGGCGATGGCGCTGCCGAGCACCTGGGCATCGGTACGACCAAAGTCGCTACTGGACGCTTGCACTTCGGGCAGCAGCGAGCGGGGGATATTCAATAGCGCCAACAATTGCTCGTCCCACTGGTTGGTGTGCACGTTAAACAGCATGGTGCGGCTCGCATTGCTCACATCGGTTACATGCCGGCGGCCTGCGGTCAGTTGCCAAATAAGCCAGCTGTCTACGGTGCCAAAGGCCAATTCACCCCGCTCGGCCGCAGCGCGCGCGCCGGGCACATTGTCAAGCAGCCACTGCAGCTTGGTGCCGGAAAAATAAGCATCCACCAGCAGGCCGGTCTTGGCCTGAATTGTTGCTGCATAACCCTGTTCGCGCAGTTGCGCGCAAGCCGGCTCGGCACGACGATCCTGCCAGACAATCGCATGGTGCACGGGTTCGCCGGTAGCGCGATTCCATAGCACCGTGGTTTCGCGCTGGTTGGTTATGCCTACAGCATGCACATCGGCTGCGGCGACGCCGGCCTTGGCCAGTGTCTCGCGTGCGGTGGCCAGTTGGGTGCGCCAGATCTCCCGCGGGTCGTGTTCGACCCAGCCGGGGCGCGGGTAAATCTGCGACAGTTCCATTTGCGCCTGGGCGACGCAATGGCCTTTGGCGTCAAAGAGAATGCTGCGCGAGCTGGAGGTGCCCTGGTCCAGGGCAAGTAAATAGGTCATGGGTGATCTCTACGAAAAAGAAGCAGCTGCGCTCGTCAGTGTCCGACTCCGATATCTAAGCGATACGAATCGTTGAAATAGAGCGCGAGCAGCTTCCGACATTGGTTCTGGTTTTTTTGGGTATGAAGTATGAATTTGGGCTACACCAACAAGGCGTGGACTGATCAGGGCGAGTGGCTACTTATTGGGCTACGATGCATTGCACGCCGGCCTCTTGCAGTAGTGCAGGAAATGGCTCGGGCGGCGGCATATTGGTAAATAGCCGGTGTACCTGATCCATGCGCGCCAGCTCCACCATGGCCTGGCGATGGAACTTGCTGTGGTCGGCAGCAAGCCAGACTTCGCGCGATTGGGCAATAATGGCCTGGGCCACCTTAACTTCGCGCAAATCGAAGTCACGCAAGGTGCCATCCTGCTCGATTCCCGAGATGCCAATGACGCCGATGTCTACCCGGAACTGCCGCATGAAGTCTACGGCGGTTTCACCTACGATACCGTGGTCCAGGGAACGAACCACGCCGCCGGAGACAATGACTTCGCAATCGGGATTATCGGCCAGAATGGCCGCTACGTTCAGGTTGTTGGTGATGACCCTCAAGGCGCGATGGCGCAACAGTTCCCGTGCGATGGCCTCGGTGGTTGTGCCGATGTTCAGAATAAGCGAACACCCTTCGGGAATGGCCTTTGCCACTTCACGTGCAATGGCTCGCTTTGGCTCTTCATTGAACAGCCGGCGTTGCAGATAGGCAATATTCTCAGTGGTCGATTCCGGTATGCGTACTCCGCCGTGATAGCGGGTCAGCACGCCTGTTTCGGCCAGCTGTTTGACGTCCCGGCGAACAGTTTGCAGCGTGACTCCGAATCGATCAGCCAGCGCTTCGACAGACATAGACCCTTGTCGTCGGACTTCATCGATCAACTGATCCTGGCGAGGATTTGCACTCATGAATAATGCCTAAAGGAAAATATGTATAGCCTAAAGGAAAAAAAAAGAATAAACCATAGGGATAACCATTATGAAAATTGATATACATCAAGGACAAAAACGAACATAATAGAAAATAAGAAATCAATATAGAAAACACTTGTGTTCGTTTTAACTATTTGTACCGTCACAGATGACCCCAACCCCTGAACAACTGATTGAATGCAAGCAACGCTTTGACCGCGATGGCTATGTGGTGCTTGAAAGCCTGATCGCACCGGCCCATGTCGAGCGGCTGAAAGAGGCCTTGCTGTCCGTTGAAGCGCACCACGGTTTTGGATACGCAAAAACTTCGTTTGAAGGGCTCAAGACTGTTCGCATTAATAATTTGCTGGCTTATGACGAGGCTTTCTGGGACGTTCCCCTGCAGCCATCGGTACTGGCGCTTGCCGAGTCGCTGCTTGATCGCGAGCTGCTGCTCTCTTCCCTGTGCTCGCTGACTATGGGGCCGGGTCAGACCGCACAACCGCTGCACGAGGATACACAGCAACTGGCGCTGCCGCGTCCGCGCCCGCCGCTTGCAGTCAATGCAATGTGGGCGTTGAGTGATTTTACCGAAGCCAATGGTGCGACCCGTATCGTGCCAGGCAGCCATAAGCTGGATCATGCGCCCGCGTACGGGATTGAAGTGCAAACCGTTGCAGCGACCATGCCTGCCGGCAGCGTGATGCTGTTTGACAGCGCCTTGTGGCATAAAGGCGGCGCCAATACGACCGATGAGCGTCGCTATGCGCTCTCGTGCTATTACTGTGCGGGCTGGATGCGTCAGCAGGAGAACCTGCTATTGGGTATTCCCCGCGAAACGGCCGCAAAATTTCCGCGCCGCCTGCAGGAGTTATGTGGCTACGGGATATACAAGGGCCAATACGGTCATATCGAAAACAATGATCCGATCGAACTGCTGGGCCAGGAAGGCCGCCCCACGGTGTGGGAAGCGACGGATCGCAAGTTGCAACGACGCCAAGCACAAAGCTGATCATGACGGCTCCAAACGCACTGCAGGGGATTCCTGCGTCGGTCGTACATCTGCTGCGCGATGCCGCGCAAGATTATCCCCGGCATTGGGCCTTGCGCTTCGAGGGGCAACGCCTTTGCTACGCTGACTATGCAGGTATCGTTGGCGCACTGGCGCAGGAGCTGCGTTCCACGGTGGCGCCCGGCGAGCGGGTAGGACTGTTGCTGCAAAACTCGCTTGATCTGGCGATCGTCACCTTTGCTGTCCATGCCCTGAGGGCGCAGGTTGTTGCGCTCAATCCGGGCTACGGTGAACGTGAATTGCAGGCGATGCTGGCCGATGCCGATGTGTGTCTGCTCATCGTCGATGACAGCGTGCGTGTGGATCTGCCAACGGTTTGCAGCTTGCCTGTTGAACGCATCCTGCAGACGGGCAGCAGCGGTTACAGTTTTTTGCGCTTGCTCGATTCACAAAGACCGTTGCCGCAGGATTTGCCTGGCCACGCCGATCTGGCAACGTTGCAATACACCGGTGGCACCACCGGCCAGCCCAAGGGCGTAGATATTTCGCATGGTCATCTTGCAGCTAATTTGCTGCAGCGCGAGGCCCGTCTGTCGACGCGGCCGGGCCAGGAGGTGGTGCTATGCCCCATGCCGCTGTTTCATGTATCGGCCGTGGCGATGTGTCTGCATTTAAGTGCCTTTGCCGCGTCCGAACTGCTTATCCAGCGGCGCTTTGACGCCAGGGCCGCCGTACATGCACTGGTGCATGAGGGGGTGACCTTGATGTCGGGGGCGCCCGCCATTTTTCATGATCTTCTGCGCCAGCCTGATATCGAGCAGGTTAAAGCAGGCACGCTGCGCGCCTGCTATAGCGGTGCGGCGGCATTGCCTGAACGCACGCTGAGGGAATTTGAACGGCTGACCGGTTGCCCGATTTATGAGGGCTATGGACAAAGCGAAGCTGGCCCCTGTCTTACCTACAATCCGGTGCAAGGTGTGCGCAAGCCTGGTTCAGTCGGCCTGCCTGTGCCTGGCTGCGAGCTGCGCATTGTTGATGAACAGGGCAATAATGTACCCATAGGTGCGGTGGGCGAAATTTGCGTACGAGGGCCACAGGTGATGGCCGGCTATCGCAATCGACCCGATCTGACACAGCAGGTATTGCGGGATGGGTGGCTCTATACCGGTGATCTGGCAAGCCAGGATGAAGACGGCTATGTGTTCATCCAAGGCCGTTGCCAGGAAACGATCAATGTTGGCGGATTCAAGGTGTATCCGCTGGAAGTTGAGCAGACGCTGCGCGCGTGCGCGAGCGTGGGCGACTGCGCAGCGTTCGGCGTACCTGATGAGCGCCTTGGTCAGGTAGTTCACGCCTGGGTTACGCCTGCCCCAGGTTGCGCGCCCAATGAACAGGCGCTGCGCGCATTACAAAACACCCAGACGCATTGCCATTACCGACGCGCTTCCGCGTACGGCTGTGGGCAAGCTTGCGCGCAAGGAACTTAAACCCGTTGGCGCGCCATGATCGCGCCGCGTTTTGCAACATAACAAAGGAAGACAGATGCTGAAGAATATCGATATGGACAAGCTCAAGCACCAGCTCGCCGAAGACGGCTATGCGGTGGTTGAAAACGTGCTTGACCAGGACCAGTTGGAGCGCATTCGCGAAGTTGTCGCCAAGCGCATGGCGCATGAGCTGGCCAATCCGCTGCCACTCGATGATGAGAAGCATGAAGACGACGAAGAAATTCGCGCTTACTATAAAAAACACTATACCGTCAGTGACGCCGAAGCCGAGCGCATGGTGGCGCGTATTCACCAGTACCGTCGCGACAACGCCGGCGCGCGCTGGCCCATGCCGATCAGCAAGGTTTCCAAAAATTTCCTGCACCTGCCTACGTTGTTCGATAACGACAATTCGCAGCGCGTCTGGAACCTGCTTACTAAAGAGCCGGAACTCATTCCCCTGATCGAGCACCCGGTTGTGTTGCCGATGGTGCAGCATATGATGGGTGAAGACTGTAACCTGCACGATTTCCAGTCCACCAGCATCGGCCCGCAAACCGGTGGTGGTGCATGGCACGTGGATGCGCCGCTGGGCCAGATTGCCGAGCCGCTGCCAGAGTTTCCGCTGACGCTGCAAAACGTCTGGATGCTGGATGACTTTACTGCCGATAATGGCGCGACACGCGTGATGCCAGGCAGTCACAAGTTGCGCAAGTCGCCGCCGTGGGGCAGCGATCCGCTGGAAGGCGAAGTCACGCTGACTGCGCCTGCCGGTTCCGTCGCAATATGGCTATCGAACACCTGGCACCGTTCGGGCTCGAATCATACCGATGCCAAGCGTCGCGCCATCCTGTGCAACTACAACGTGTCCTGGTTGCGATTTTTCGCGGACTTTACGTCCACGCTGCCGCCAGAAGTGATTCCTACGCTGTCAGAGCGTGCCAAGTACCTGCTGGGTTTTGGTGCTTGTGCCCCGAAAATTCGTTGATTGCCTACTCATGCAGAAATACAACGTCAGTATTGATCTGAAACGCCCCGACCTCGCGGGCGGGCAAGTCCATGGCTATTGCGCGCCGCAATTTTTGCCCGTGCTGGACGCATTCATCGAAAATTTTGACGGTGACATCGAGCATGGCGCATCTCTGGCCGTCGAACAGGGCGGACAGACCGTGATCGATGTCTGGGGCGGTTTTGCGGACTTGCCGACACAACGCCCGTGGCAGCAGGATACGGTTGGCGTGGTGTTCTCCAATACGAAGGCGGCAACGGCCTTGTGTGCGCACATCCTGGCCGATGGTGGTGCGCTGGATATTGACCAGCGCGTTGCACACTATTGGCCCGAATTTGCCGCACAAGGCAAGGGCGACGTTACCGTGCGCATGTTGCTGGACCATTCGGCAGGCGTGCCTGCGCTTCGGCAGATGCTGCCTGACGGCGCGGTATTTGACTGGACCGAGATGAGCACGCGCCTTGCCAACGAGGCGCCGTACTGGAAGCCGGGAACCAGCGTGGGCTACCATGGCTTGACGTTCGGCTGGCTGGTGGGTGAAGTGGTGCGACGCGTTGCCGGACAGTCGCTAGGGCACTTCTTCCAGGAGCGTGTTGCGAGGCCATTGGGCTTGGATTTCTGGATAGGCCTGCCCGAAAGCGAAGAGCCAAGAGTGGCCAAAATTATGCCGGCCAGGCCAGCGGAGCAGCCGCGCAATGCGTTTGAGCAGGCCATTGCGACCGCGCCCGAGAGCATCAGCAATCTGTATTTTCGCAATACGGGTGGCTGGCGGCCCAGCGGTTTCAATTCGCGCCAGGGCCATGCCGCCGAAATTGGTGCGGCCGGCGGTATCACCAACGCTCGTTCTTTGGCCCGCATGTACAGTGCGCTGTCCCTGGGCGGCGAGCGCAACGGCGTGCGCGTGATCGGGCATGCAACGCTGGAGCGGGCTGCCGAGGTTTCATCGGCGACCAACGAAGACTTGTGTCTGCTGGTGCCGACACGCTTTGCAGCCGGCTTTATGCGCAGCATGGATAACCGTGCACGCGGGCTGGACAGCGCCAGTTTCGGACGTGATGCTTTTGGCCACGTGGGGGCGGGCGGATCGCTGGGTTTTGCCAGTGAGCAACATCGCATCGGCTTTGGCTACACAATGAATCACATGGGAGCGGGCGTGCTGCTTAACGCGCGCGCCGATCGGCTGACGCAAGCCTTGTATGGCGTATTGGCCCGGTCATAAATTTGTAGACATTCTTTTTTAAAAATCAGCAGGAGACATGGTTCATGACCACTCGTAAAAATTTTATCGTTCGCGCCTGCCTTACCGGTGCGCTTGCAATGCTTGGCGTAAGTGCTGCACATGCGGCAGATCCGGTCAAAATCGGCTATCTGATTCCGCTGTCGGGCAGCGCTGCTGCGTCGATCGGCCGTGATATGTCGCGTGCGACGCATCTGGCAGTAAAGCATATCAATGAAAGTGGCGGCATCAAATCGCTGGGCGGCGCCCAGTTAAAGCTGCTGGAGTCCGACACCAGGGGCGATCCGAAAGTGGCGCTGACTGAAACCGAAAGACTGATCACGCGTGAAAAAGTGCCTGTTTTGCTTGGTGCGTTCCAGAGCGGTACCACCTTTCCGGCCACAGCCGTGGCTGAAAAGTATAGTGTGCCTTGGGTGGTAGACCTGGCAGGCAAGGGCGAAATTACCGAACGCGGCTTCAAGTACGTTTTCCGTGCCACTCAGGTGCCGGCCGCTGCCAATGCAGAAGGTATGGCCGATTTTGTTGCCTATGCCAGCAAGGCGACCGGCAAGCCGGCAAAAACCGTGGCCATGGTCTATGAAAACACCGATTGGGGCCAGGACATGGCCAATACACTGCGCAAGAAGTTCAAGGAACAAGGCGTGGAAATCGTACTGGACGAAGGCTATCCGCCCAACAGCCCCGACCTGCGTCCGCTGGTCCTGAAAATCAAGGGTCGCAAGCCTGACGTTGTCACGGTCACTTCATACGCTGCCGACGCCGTGCAACTGCACAAGCTGCTGGCGCAAATGCGCGTGTCGGCCATGGGATACATCGGCAGCGCAGGCGGCCAGATCGACAGCGGCTTTCTGCCGCAAGTGGGCAAGGGTCCTGCCAAGGGCGTGTTCACGACCAACGGCTGGGCAGGATACGAGTCTGCCGTTACCACGCCTTTTGCCAAGAAGTTCTGGGATGAATTTACCGGGACGTACAAAGCCGAACCCAATGAATTGTCTGTGAGCGCCTATGGTGCGGTGTGGGTGATCAAAGATGCGCTGGAGCGCGCCGGCAAGGCCGAGCCGCAAGCCATCCGTGATGCGCTTGCCACAACCAGCATCAAGGGGACCGATCTGAACAAGCTGCTTGGCTACGACATTGTGATTGATGAGAAGGGTCAGAACCCGCTCAAAAAATTCGTGGTGCAGCAGATCACGCCCGAGGGAGAATACCGCACCATCTGGCCGGAAGATCTGGCGTCCAAGACCTACAAAATGGTCTGGCCTGCCGCCACTTACTGATCAGGACTCTGGTCATCGCTTTGTCGGCTGCCGCCTGATTTGACATCACCGGCAGTCCGCTTTTTTCAAATACGTGAGGATTCGCTTTGAGCATTTATCTTCAAGCATTGCTCGGTGGCATTGCCACCGGAGCAGTATATGGTCTGATCGCGCTTGGGCTGAGCCTGCAGTTTGGCGTGATGAAGATCATCAATTTCGCGCACGGCTCGTTCCTGATGGTCGCGATGTACGTGACCTACTACACCTGTACCAATTTCGGCCTGCACCCGCTGGCGGCGGCGCCCATCGCGGCCGTTGTCCTGTTTTTTGTGGGATGGGCGTGTCAGCGCTTTTTCATCGATGGCATCTATCGCAAGGAATCTTCGCGTGAGCCTATCGGCGTGCTGATCTTCACGACCGGTCTGTGGATCTTTCTGGATTATTTCGCGCTCGCGCTGCTGGGACCCGACAGCCGGATGATTGACAGTCCCTGGTCCAACGAGGTGGTGATCATGGGTGACCTCATATTCACGTATCCGCAGATTGCCGGCTTTGTGATTGCTGCGCTTGTCACCATCGGGCTGGTTGCCTTTATGCGCTATACGGCGCTGGGCCGCGCCATTCGAGCAACGGGCCAGGACCGCGAGGCAGCCAGCGTGCTGGGTATCGACAGCAAGCGTGTCTACCAGCTGTCCTTTGCTATCGGCCTTGGTGTACTGGGTATTGCAGGCGCGCTGCTTTTGCCCATGTATCCGGTCAACCCCTTCGTTGGCGACATCTTTGGCATGCGTGCCTTCGTGATCGTGGTGCTGGGCGGGATCGGCTCGATCGCTGGTGCTTTCTGGGGCGGGATTATCGTGGGCATTCTTGAATCCGTGGGCAGCCAGGTAATTCCGGTTACCTATGCTGAAGCGCTGATTTTCCTGCTGTTCCTGGGCGTGATGTATTTCCGTCCGAGCGGATTGTTTGGCGTGGAGAAAGAATGATGACAGTGCAAGGTTCAAAACATTCATCGCTATGGGGCGCGCTCATTGTCGTGCTGGCGATTGCGCCGTTGTTTACCGGCAGCCAGTACGTGCTGTCGATCGCGGTCATGACATTGCTGTATGCCTATCTGGCGCTGTCCTGGAATGTGCTGGGCGGTATCGCCGGACAGCTCTCACTGGGACATTCAGCGTACTTTGGCATTGGCGCGTATGCCTCGACCTGGTTCTTTGTCAATATGGGCGTCAGCCCCTGGATCGGCATGTGGATTGGTGCGGCATTGGCCATTGTTGCGGCGGTGATCGTGGGAATGTCGAGCTTGCATTTGCGTGGCGCATACTTTGCGCTTGCCACCATTGCCTCGGCCATGGTGATCAAAACGCTGGTGGAAAATGCCGATGACCTGCTCGGCGGCCCACGCGGAATGGAAGTAACACTGTTGCGCGACGCGCCGTGGCAATTCCAATCGACCAGCAAAGAGTTCTACTATGTGATCGCGCTGGTATTTGTGGCGCTGGCCTTAGTTATCAACTGGCGTATCCTGCGCAGTCGCTATGGTTACTACCTGGCCGCCGTGCGCAACGACCAGGACGCGGCATTGGCGCTAGGCGTGCCCACCACACGCTATAAGCTTTATGCCGCGATGATCAGCGCAGCCATGACTGCGATCGGCGGCACATTCTACGCCCAATTCGTGCTGTTCGTCAGCCCGGACAAGGTGTTCGGCGCGAACCTGGGCGTGGTGATTGCGGTGGTTTGCATCATCGGCGGCCGGGGTACGCTGTGGGGTCCGGTATTGGGCGCATTGTTGCTGTTGCCAAGCGAAGAGCTGGCCCGCTCATTCTCCGGGGGCCTTCTGGGGGCGGATATGATGCTCTACGGCTTGCTGCTGATGCTGGTGATCTGGTATGAGCCACGCGGCCTGGTCGCGATCTTTCACCGCTGGTTCAAGCGGCCGGTCAAGCAGGGGGTAACGAAATGACAAGCACGACACTGCTGGAATTTGACGGCGTGGGCAAAAGCTTTGGTGGCCTGCGTGCAATCGATAATGTAAGTTTCAAGGTCAATGATGGCGAGATTGTCGGATTGATCGGCCCCAATGGCGCCGGCAAGACCACACTATTTTCCATGGCCTCCGGATTTCTGAAGCCAACCGACGGACAAATCCGTTTCCAAGGCAAACGCGTGGACGGGTTTGATCCTCCGCATATCTGCCGTGCCGGCCTTGTGCGCACATTCCAGATCGTCAAGCCGTTTGGCGAGATGACTGTGATAGAAAACGCCATGGTTGGTGCATTTTTGCACCATGCCAGGCCACAAGACGCACGCGAGGTGGCTGCCAGGGTGTTGCAGCAGGTCGGGCTGGGCGCCCGTCAGGAGCAGGTTGCCAAAACGCTGACGCTATCGGGCCGCAAGCGGCTTGAAGTGGCCAAGGCGCTGGCTACACATCCGAAACTGCTGTTGCTCGACGAAGTGATGGCTGGCCTGACCAGTGTCGAGACTGCCGAAATGCTGGAGTTGATTCAAAGCCTGCGCGCATCGGGCGTGAGCATTCTGGTCATTGAACACAATATGAAGGCAGTGATGAGCCTGTCGAACAAGATCGTGGTTATTCAGTACGGTAAAAAGATTGCGGAAGGGACACCGGTAGAGGTTGCCAACGATCCGCAAGTGATCTCTGCATACCTGGGAGGCGAGCATGCTGCTTGATGTGAACGACGTAAGTTCGGGCTATGGCGATGTGCAGGTTCTCAATGGCATCAATATCAATGTGAAAGAGGGCGAGATTGTCAGTATTGTTGGCGCCAATGGCGCAGGCAAGACGACGCTGATTCGCGCCATCATGGGCACCTTGCCGGTCACCAAGGGGCAGATTCATTTTGGCGGCAAGCGCATTGACGGCCGGGAATCGCACCTGATTGCGCGGGCCGGCATTGCCCAGGTGATGGAAGGGCGTCGCCTGTTTGGCCATATGGAAGTGGAAGACAATCTGCTGGTTGGTGGAGATATTCTGAACGATAAGGCGCAGCAGCGCCAAAACCTGGAATGGATCTACAGCATGTTCCCGCGTCTGAAGGAGCGTCGCCGCCAACTGGCGCGCTCGTTCAGTGGCGGGGAGCAGCAGATGCTGGCCATCGGCCGGGCGTTGATGACCTCGCCCAGGTTGTTGTTGCTCGACGAGCCTTCCATCGGCCTGGCACCCATTATGGTCAAGGATATTTTTGAAAAACTGCCCCTGATCCAGGATCGCGGCGTCACGATTTTGCTGGTCGAACAGGACGTGCACCGCTCGCTCAGCATATCGGGCCGCGGGTATGTCATGGAACATGGCGAAATTGTCCTGGCCGGTACGGGGCAGGAGCTACTCAATAACGAGCGCCTGCGGCAAGCCTATATGGGTATCTGACCGTCTGCGCGTGTTCATATACAAAAAGTCTGTTCGCACGCCGCAGCACCGATGCGAAGTATCGGTGCTGCGAACCATATGCTGCGCGCGAAACGCAAAACAAGAGAGTGGGCGAGGTGACGAAGGCTGGAAAAATCGGATGGGTTTTTTACACGCCGATGCATTAACTTCAGACTGTTTGCAATGATGTGCGCGGCTTGCCACGCACAAGACATAGTTACCTAATAACCTGGCCATTGATGTCGTATGACTGTTGAATTAAATACTTTGCCGTTGAAAACCGGGCGTGCCCAATTGCTGGCCCGCCTGGCTGAACCCAAAACCTATGACCTGGCGGTCATCGGTGGCGGTGCGACTGGCCTGGGTGTGGCGCTGGATGCAGCTGCCCGCGGCTTTTCGGTGGTGTTGCTGGAGTCGCATGACTTTGCCAAAGGCACCTCGTCACGGGCGACCAAACTCGTGCACGGCGGTGTGCGCTATCTGGCACAGGGCAATATCGCGCTGGTACGTGAGGCGCTGCACGAGCGTGCCACGCTGCTGCACAATGCACCGCATATTGCGCAGCCTCTGGCTTTCGTCATGCCCTCGTATAAGCTGCTGGACACGCCGTTCTACGGCATTGGCCTCAAGGCATACGACGCGCTGGCGGGCAAGGCCGGCCTGGGGAACACCCAGTTTCTGAGCACTCGCCAGACACGAGCGCTGTTGCCTACTGTACAGCCGCAAGGGCTCAAGGGTGGCGTCAAATACTGGGACGGGCAGTTCGACGATGCCCGGCTGGCGCTGGCGCTGGCTCGAACGGCAGCACGCCATGGCGCACTGCTATTGAACTACTGCCCGGTTACGAAACTGATTCACGACAACGGGCGCGTGGCAGGGCTGGTGTGCGAAGATGGTGACTCGGGCTGCAGCTACCAGGTACGCGCAAGATGTGTGGTCAACGCTACCGGTCCGTGGGTGGATGCCTTACGTGAGATGGACGGCGCCGAATCGGGTCGCGCCACCCGACCCATTGTTGCCCCCAGCCAGGGCGTGCATGTGGTGGTGGACCGGGACTTTATGCCTGGCGACCATGCGCTGCTGGTGCCCAAGACGGCAGACGGCCGGGTGCTGTTTGCCGTGCCATGGCTGGGCAAGGTCATTCTTGGCACCACGGACACGCCACGTCACGACCTGGCCCGCGAGCCGGCGCCCTTCCAGGCCGAACTGGACTTTATCCTGAGCGAGGCGGGGCATTACCTGAACCGTCGTCCCACTATGGCCGACGTGCGTAGTATGTGGGTGGGTCTGCGCCCGCTGGCCCGGCCCCAGGGCGACGATGGCGAAAATACCAAGGGTATCAGCCGAGAACATACTGTACTCACCAGCGCCTCTGGCATGGTGACAGTCACGGGTGGCAAATGGACAACTTACCGTGCCATGGCCGAGGATGTCCTGCAAGCCTGCTTTACCGCGGGAGCGTTGCCCACCCGTGCGGGCGGGGTCACTGTAAATTTGCCACTGGTTGGCGCGCCACCCGACGGGACCACGCAGCACAATATGCATATGCCGCAGGGCCTGCATTCCTACGGCAGCGAGGCCGCTGTCGTAAACGCGCTGCCCGGTGCCGACCGCTGGCTGACCGACGGCCTGAGCGAGGCCATGGTGCGTTTTGCCGTTAGCCACGAGTATGCCTGCACCGTGGAGGATGTCCTGGCGCGACGCTCGCGCTTGTTGTTCCTTGACGCCAGGCAGGCCGCGGCTGTCGCCCCGCAGGTCGCTGCCATCCTGCAGCAAGCGCTGCAGCAGGATGAAGTGGGACTGCCGGCGTTTCTGGCACTGGCACAACAGTATATGGGTCAGAAGGCAGGTTGATTCCCCGCGATCACGTCGCTTCCCCGCCTTCATATTGAACCAGGATATGCCATTCGGCGTAG
>NZ_JBQEAU010000084.1:0-20165 GCF_052108595.1 Advenella sp. | reverse complement strand
GCGACCAACAGGTTGGCACAATGCTGCAGTCGGATAACCGGGCGCTTTTCCTGTAAAATGTTCAGTACAATTATGATACCGACGAAATAATCAACGGACAGGGTCGCCCGTACAAGGTAATTACCGCTTACAAAAACGCCTGGCTAAAAACCTTGCACAGCGAACACTACGCTGCTGTGCCCGTCGAATCATTGGGGGGCGCGTTGGCGCCAGTCCCGCAAGCGCTGGCGCAACGCCCGTGCCTGGAAGATATCGGCTTCAAACCGCCAGCGCAGCCGGTGCCGATGCCAGCCGGCAGCAGCGGCGCTCAGGAAGCACTTGATGATTTTCTGCCCCGCATGAACGCCTATGATGCCAAACGTGATTTTCCGGCTCTGCGAGGCCCAAGCTATTTATCTGTGCACCTGCGATTCGGCACCCTATCTATTCGCACGTTGGTCAAGGCCGCCTTTTCGGCAATGTCCACGGGCAACCAGGGCGCTGCGACCTGGTTGAGCGAGCTGATCTGGCGAGATTTTTATTTCATGATCCTGCATCATTATCCACAGGTGGTCGAACACGCATTCAACGCCAAATATGAGGCGATTGAATGGGAAAGCGGACCGCAAGCCGAGCACCATTTCCTGGCATGGTGCCAGGGAGAAACAGGTTATCCGATTGTCGATGCCGGCATGCGCCAGCTGAATCAAACAGGCTATATGCACAACCGGCTGCGCATGATAGTTGCCAGCTTTCTGACCAAGGACCTGGGTATCGACTGGAAGCGGGGTGAACAATACTTCGCGTTGAAGTTAAATGATTTTGATCTGGCCGCAAACAACGGCGGCTGGCAGTGGGCCGCCTCCACCGGCTGTGACGCCCAGCCCTATTTCCGGATTTTCAACCCAATCACCCAATCACAGAAATTCGACCCGGATGGAAAATTCATACGCCGCTATGTGCCCGAGCTGGCGGCCTTGTCCGGTAAGCACATCCATGCTCCATGGACGGCAGGCGATCAGATACTGGCGAGCGCACAGATCGAGCTGGACAAAACGTATCCCAGGCCTATCGTGGATCACAGCGCTGCACGCAGAATTGCGCTGGCCAGATATGGGGAATTGACGGACAAGTAGTGAGACGCCTGCGTTTAGACCTAATGGCATGCTTTCCATTGCCATACGATACACGTTTTTGTTTATTTTTATAAACGTTTTCGTATATAATTAGATAATAGAAAACGCAGGAGAAGTTGCATTGAAAACCAGCGAATTCAGACGCTGGCTTATGTCGCAGGGAGTAACGTTTAAGGAAGGATCGAACCACACGAAACTGACATTAAACGGTAGGCACAGTACCCTTCCCAGGCACGCGAAAGAGTTGCCAGAGGGAATTCGAAAAGCAATATTAAAACAGCTT
Organism: Advenella sp.; assembly: GCF_052108595.1. Lineage (NCBI taxonomy): Bacteria > Pseudomonadati > Pseudomonadota > Betaproteobacteria > Burkholderiales > Alcaligenaceae > Advenella > Advenella sp. The sequence goes on along the minus strand of NZ_JBQEAU010000084.1, from coordinate 18,767 downwards.
GGCTTGTGACAGGCGTCCCTTCGGTGGCTTCACACGAAGCGACCACCGAACAGAAAGGAAAGTAATATGAAATATCCATTTATGCTGACGCCCGATGGCCCGGGGTTTATGGTGACCTTTCCGGATATTCCGGAAGCCATCAGCTACGGAGAAACCAAAGCGCAGGCCATTGATTTAGCGTATGACTGCCTAATTACCGCACTTGATTTTTACTTTGATGATATGCGTCGCGTGCCGACGCCATCAGCGACAAAAGCCGGACAGCACATCGTCGACCTTCCGGCCAGTGTGGCAATCAAGGTTGAGTTATTGAACGAAATGGTGCGACAGCACGTAAAACAGGCCGATTTGGCACGCCTGATGAAAGTGTCGCCTACGCAAGTGAACCGTATGGTAAATCTGCGGCAGGCGACAAAGGTTGATACGATTGATCAGGCATTTAAGAAGCTCGGCAAATCTTTAGCGTTTCATGTCGTCTGATTCCTCCGTAAACCATCCGTAGTCCCCCGGTATGTGCATGATGATGCCAATTACCTCGGCCCGCGTCTTTTTGCATTTGCCAATGGCGTGCGTCGTTATGATCGCGGGCTGTCATTCCCGATCGCATCGGTACCGGGAATGATCAAAGGTGTTGTTATCCGGCTTTGGCCGCCAGATACATTTCTGTCAGGCGAATCCAGTAGCTGGCGCCGATCGGGATTAGATTGTCGTTGAAATCATAGCTCGGGTTATGCAGCATGCAAGGGCCCAGGCCATGGTCTGGCTCGCGGTGGTTGCCCTCGCCATTTCCCAAAAAGACATAACTGCCAGGCCGCTCGCGCAGGAAGAAGGAGAAATCTTCAGAGGGCATGACTTGCACATTCTCGCGCACCATGTCGGCACTGCGCTCGCCATACAGGGACTCCATGACCTGGCGGCAGAACTCGGTTTCGTCGGGCGTGTTCACCAATGGCGGATATCTGCGGTCAAAGTCGACTTCGCAAGTACAGCCAAAGCTGCTGGCAATCTGCGTGGCCAGTTCGCGCATGCGTTTTTCCATCACGTCGATCACGTCATCGGAAAAACAGCGCACCGCACCGGCCAGCCAGCCACTATCGGGAATTACGTTATTGGCGGACCCGGTATGAATTTGCGTAATGGACAAGACCGCCGGGTCAATTGGGCGAACCGAACGCGATACGATGGTCTGCAGCGCCACTGCAATCTGGGCAATCGCCGGAACCGGATCGGCGCAATCGGCGGGTGCCGCTGCGTGACCGCCTTTTCCCGAAACGGTGATTCTAAATACATTGCTGGAGGCCATCAGCGGCCCGCTGCGATAGCCGAATGCCCCTTCGGGTAGCCCGGGCCAATTGTGCATGCCGAAAATGGCTTCGCAGGGAAACCGTTCCAGCAACCCATCTTCAAGCATGGCTTTGGCGCCGGCTGCGCCCTCTTCGGCAGGCTGAAATATCAGGTGAACAGTGCCATCAAAATTGCGCGTCTCGTTCAGGTAATGCGCCGCAGTAAGCAGCATGGTGGTATGCCCATCGTGACCGCAGCCATGCATTTTGCCATCATGCTGCGAACGGTGTGCGAAGCGATTTTCTTCCTGCATGGGTAGCGCGTCCATATCGGCACGCAAAGCAATGGCCTTGTCGGCGCTGCCCGCCCGGATGGTTGCAACCACGCCGGTTTTGCCGATACCCTCTTCATAAGGGATGCCCCATTGCTTGAGCTTGCGGCAAATGACCTGTGCAGTCCGGTTTTCTTCGTAAGCCAGTTCGGGGTGAGCGTGGATATCCCTGCGCACATCCACCATTTCCTGAAGATTCTTGATTTCTAACATATTGCGTTCCGGAGATTCCAATAGAATCATCATAATCCGGTTTAGGCCAACTGGCAAAGCGGCTGTGCATTTTCCAAAATAAACTGCAGCGATTCACATAACAGGTTGGAATCTAAAGCATTCCTGGCCACCACTGTGGCCAGTACGGTCTTATTCGAAAGCGGCGGCGGCACGCTGCAGGCGGTCGGCAACCGCATCCCACCGTTCGTCTGCGGGCAGGCGCTGGATCAGTAAATGGTCCAGATTCTGCTGGTCGGCCTCGCGCAGCAGCGCATACAGATCATGTGCGTAGCGGACCGGGTCAGAAGACACCTGCTGCCACTGCAACTGTGCCGGCAAGGCCGGTGGCGGCGCGTCAAACGCATAAATAGCCCAGCGTTCGTGCCCCGGACGGGCGGCCAGCAGGTCTTCCAGGTTTGCGGCATCGAACAGGCTGAGCCGGGTTTGCGGCGCATAATGGGCTTTCAGCGTGCCCGATGCACGAGGAACCGCAGCGTCCGGGCTGGCCGGGGTATAGCCCAGCACCCCCGCCAGTTGCCCTGCCGAAATATGACCAGGGCGAAGCAATACGACCGGCATGCCCTGCGCAATGCGCGAGACGTCCACAATCGTCGATTCAATGCCGATGTCAGTATCGCCCCCTTCGAGCACCGGCATGCCATCGGTGCATTCCTGGGGAAATTCGTCGCGTACGTGCTGGGCTTTGGTCGGCGACACATGACCGAACCGGTTGGCAGAAGGCGCGGCAATACCAGCCTGTCCCGAGGGGCGCAGGCGGGCGAAAGCGCGGATTAGCGCCAGTGCGACCGGGTGCGACGGGCACCGCAGGCCGATACTGTCCTGCCCGCCGGTCACCGCATCGGTAATGGCCGGGTTTTTCGGCAGGATCAGCGTCAATGGTCCCGGCCAGAACGCCTGTATCAGCTTTTGCGCTTCTGCCGGAAGGTCCCGCGTCCAATAGGACAGATCCGCCTCCGGCGCGATATGAACAATGAGCGGATGGTTGGCTGGCCGCTGCTTGGCCTGATAGATTTTGGCCACGGCCTGCGCGCTCTCGGCGTCGGCGCCCAGACCATAAACCGTCTCGGTAGGCAACGCCACCAGACCGCCTTCGTTTAAAACGTGTGCGGCATGGTCAATCGGGCTTGTCATATCGGTCATGGAAATGGTCTGTGTCGCGTGATCATCGGGTGCAGTCCTGGGGTCCGGGACTGCCTCTTGGGATTACATGGTATAGATAAAACGGTTAAAGCCAGTCAGGACAAAACGGTGCGAATCCCCATTTTGCGAATCACATCCCGTGCCCGTTCCTTGGCCTGCTCTATGTTGGCGCCCACAACGTTAATATGCCCGACCTTGCGCCCCGGGCGCGGCTCATCCTTGCCATACAGATGCAACGATACACCCGGGATGGCAAGAATGTCATGCCATTGCGGTTCGCGCGCATGGCTGGCATTGCCATTGAACCAGCAGTCGCCCAAGATATTGAGCATGACCACCGGCGTGAGCAGATCTGTCGCGCCCAGCGGCATGCCCGTCATGACCCGCACCTGCTGTTCAAACTGGCTGGTGACACAGGCGTCCATCGTGTAGTGGCCACTGTTGTGCGGACGTGGCGCTATTTCGTTTGCAATCAAGCGACCGTCAGACAGCACAAAAAACTCGACACACAGCACGCCCTGATAATTGAGTCCTTCGGCAATGCGCAGGGCTGCTTCCCTGGCTTGACTGGCCAAATCTTCGTTGATCAGATCCGGCGCGACAACCGTACTGGCAAGAATGCCGTTCTCATGGGTGTTAATGCCAATCGGGAAAATCGCGGTCTCTCCGCTGATCGCCCGCGCCATGACAACTGAAATTTCATGATCCAGCGGCAACATGGCTTCAAGCACGCAGGGTATTTGTCCAAAGTCACGAAAGGCTTCAATGGCTTCGGCGCGGGTCGAGACCCGTTGCTGACCCTTGCCGTCATAACCCAGGCGAGCTACTTTCAGAATACCGGGAAATAGTGCATCCTGTGCCTGCTCCAGATCGCTCATGTCGCGAACCTCACAATATGGCGCTACCGGGATCTTCTGGGCATTGATAAATGCCTTTTCGGCAATCCGGTCCTGCACAACGGCGACCGCTGCCGCGCCAGGCGTCACGCGACAGCTTGCAGACAGTTGTTTCAGACTGCTGGCCGGCACGTTTTCAAATTCCGTCGTAACGGCGGGCGTGATCGCGGCCAGTTCCCTGAGCGCAACGATATCATCGTAGGCTGCGGCCATATGGCGCTCGGCCACCATGCCTGCAGGACTGTTGCCGGACGGGTCCAGAACAACGACCTTGTATCCCAGTTTCTGCGCCTCGTGGCAGAACATGCGACCCAGTTGGCCGCCGCCCAGCATGCCCAGCCATTCGCCAGGATGAATGCGGTCAGAAAGTGCTATTGGTGTGTGCATTGCGAAAATTCTCTTTCAGTTCTTGGTAGCCGGCGGCAATGTCATCGCCCTTGCCGTATTGGTCTGTTTCTCGCGAAAAGCGCGCAATTGTTCGCGCAACGCCGGGTTGTTCATGGCCAGCATGGCAATCACATGCAGCGCTGCATTGGCGGCGCCGGCTTCGCCGATGGCAAAGGTGGCAACAGGAACCCCCTTGGGCATTTGCACGATGGACAGCAGGGAATCTTCGCCGCGCAGATAGCGCGACGGGACCGGTACGCCAAACACCGGCACCTCGGTCAGCGCCGCCATCATGCCTGGCAGATGCGCTGCACCGCCGGCGCCGGCGATAATCGCCCGCAGGCCGCGATCATAGGCTGTCGCGCCATAATCGGCCATATCTTGCGGCATACGATGCGCCGAGATGACCTGGGCCTTGTAAGGCACGCCGAATTGCTCGAGCATGTCCGTGGCGTTTTTCATGACGTCCCAGTCGCTGGACGAGCCCATGATAACGCCGACCAGCGCCTGGTCGGCCTGCCTGGAATCAGTATTGTGATTGCCTGAGTTGAGTGTTTCGTTCATAACGCCCTGCTTATCCGATCAGACGGGTTGCCGCCTCACGATATTTGTCGGCCGTTTTCTGCAACACGTCCTGTGGCAGTCGGGGCGCAGGCGCTGTCTTGTCCCAGGGCTGGGTTTCCAGCCAGTCGCGCACAAACTGTTTGTCAAAGGACGGGGGGCTGATGCCCGTCTGATAGGAGTCGGCGGGCCAGAAACGGGAAGAGTCAGGCGTGAGCACTTCATCCATCAGATGCAGGACGCCGTTGTCGTCCAAGCCGAATTCAAATTTGGTATCGGCAATGATGATGCCTTTTTCTGCAGCATAATCGGCCGCCTCGGTGTAAAGGTGCAGCGTGATATCACGAATCTGCTCGGCAACCTCCTGCCCCACTTCGCGCACGACATGGGCGAAGTCGACGTTTTCGTCATGAGAACCCATTTCGGCCTTGGCCGCCGGGGTAAAGATAGGCGATGCCAGTTTCTGCGCCTGGACCAGACCAGCAGGCAGGCTGACGCCGCAGATGGCGCCGGTTTTTTGATAGTCGTTCCAGCCGGATCCGATCAGATAGCCACGCGCGACCGCTTCCACCAGCACAGGCTTGAGGCGCTTGACAACCATGGCCCGGCCCCGGACCTGGTCTGCTTCCGCGGGTTGCACCACCTCTTCGGGAGCAATACCGGTCACATGGGTTGGAATAATATGCCCCAGTTTGTTCAGCCAGAACTCCGTGAGCTCGGTAAGCACCTGGCCCTTGCCGGGAATAGGATCATCCAGAATCACATCAAACGCAGAAATACGATCAGAAGCAACAATCAACAGTTTGTCGTCGCCCACGGCGTACATATCACGGACTTTGCCGCGCGCCAGCAGTGGCAGGGACTGAATATCAGATTGAAGAAGCGCAGATGTCACCGGAAATCCTTTGCAAGGGAAAATTTCATGCGGCACGCGGACGCGTGAAGTACTGTCGCGGGCGTACGAGCATGGAATAGAAATGGGAATAATCCGTTATTTTACCGCCATATGCTAGGCTTGAACGTAAAAAACCCCGCCACAACGCATCGTCGTGGCGGGTTCCGCTAGCGGCGCACACCATCAGTGTGCTACCTCATGCGGCAAGATCATCTTACAGAATGGCTTGCAGCCCCTTGGCGGCGATCACATTGAGCAATTTCAAAGCCGGTCCCGACGGGCGTGTATGACCCTGTTCCCATTTGCGTACGGTCGAGGCCGTGGTATGTAAATGAAGCGCAAAGACAGGCTGGCTGATATTGAGTGACTCGCGCAATTTTCGTATATCTGTCGCTGTAAAATTCCTGACCGGCAACGGGAAAAGCGTGTCAAACTCGCGCATTGTCGTTTTGCTGATTGCACCCCCAGTCTGCAGCTCAGCCAGTTCACCGCGCAATGATTCAATGATTTTTCCTGTCACAATGCAACTCCTGTAGGACGCCGGCTTGCAAGGCAAGAACCAGGTCGTCATCTGATAGCGCCAGAAATAGCTTGCCGGCATAGCTCAGGGCCTGCTTTTCTTTCAGAGAAATATTGGACTGCTCGCTTTTCGAAAAACCGTGCAGAAAAATGTACCGAGTGCCTATTCGGGCCGAAAGCAATGTTCGATACCTCCTGCTTTTACCGCAGCCAGCACCAGGCACCCGTTTTTTATAAAGCCTTCCACCCAAACCGACGTCGATCAGCCCGTGCTCCATTTTCATAACCGCCCAACATAAGACAGCGTCAGGCAATTTTTCACGCAACTGCCATTTCGCAAACGCTCTGCGCTTTAACACTCTCATACTGCCATTGCTTATTGCTAAATTATAGCAATATACCCGTTACGGGTATCATTTCCTATTACGGAAACTCACAAGAAAAACCCCGCCACAACGCATCGTCGTGGCGGGGTTTCCCTGACAGGCCGTCCCGGGAGACGGCGCAATCGTCTTATTTTACCTGTTGAGACAGCTTGCCTGCAGCATAGGCTGCGGCCATTTCAGACAGGCCAATCGGTTTGATTTTGCTGGCGTTGCCGGCTGTACCAAATTCCTGATAGCGCGCGACGCAGATTTTCTTGGCGGCTTCGCGGGCTGGCTTGTTGTATTCACGCGGGTCGAACTTGCCGGGATTTTCGGCCAGGAAACGGCGGATGGCGCCTGTCATGGCAAGACGAATATCGGTATCGATATTGACTTTGCGCACGCCAAACTTGATGGCTTCCTGAATTTCTTCAACCGGCACGCCATAGGTTTCTTTCATGTCGCCACCGAACTCGCGGATTTCGGCCAGCAATTCCTGGGGAACACTGGAGCTGCCATGCATGACCAGGTGTGTATTGGGCAAGCGAGCGTGGATTTCCTTGATGCGATTGATAGACAGAATATCGCCTGTAGGCTTGCGGGTGAATTTGTAGGCGCCGTGGCTGGTGCCAATCGCGATCGCCAGCGCATCCAGCTGGGTGCGACGGACAAAATCTGCAGCCTGTTCCGGATCGGTAAGCAGTTGCTCCATGGTCATGGTGCCTTCTGCCCCGTGGCCGTCTTCCTTGTCGCCTTTCATGGTTTCAAGCGAGCCCAGGCAACCCAGTTCACCTTCTACAGTGACACCGACCTTGTGTGCCAGATCAACTACCTGCTTGGTTACTTCCACGTTGTATTCATAGTCGGCAATGGTTTTACCGTCGGCCATGAGAGAGCCGTCCATCATGACACTTGAAAAGCCAAGATTGATGGCACCCTGACAGATTTCAGGTGACTGACCATGATCCTGGTGCATGACTACCGGGATTTCCGGATAGCTCTCTACCGCAGCCTGAATCAGGTGTTTGAGAAAACCTTCGCCTGCGTATTTACGCGCACCAGCAGACGCCTGCATGATGACCGGACTGTTGGTTTCCTTGGCCGCTTCCATGATGGCCTGCACCTGCTCCAGATTGTTCACGTTGAAGGCGGGAATACCATAGCCGTTTTCCGCGGCATGATCCAGTAATTGGCGCATAGAAACGAGTGCCATGTAACGATCTCCTGAAATTGAAAAATATCTGAACAGCCACTATTTTAAGTGGGAAACCGCATATAAGGCGCAGGAACCCGGCTTTTTACCAAATTTACCAATTGTGACATCACAACTGTCAAGCTTTGGGCTCGCGCCGGGCCGATTTTGGCCGGAAAGCCGCAACCACATCGTCTCGGGTCTCTATATAGGGACCGCCGATCAGGTCAATGCAGTAAGGCACGGCGGCAAAGATGCCTGGCACTTTTACTTTGCCCTGTTCATCGCGCAACCCTTCCAGGGTTTCCTGTATGGCTTTGGGTTGCCCCGGCAGATTGATAATCAGCGCAGCATGTTCAGTCGCTTCGCGGATGACAGCAACCTGGCGGGACAAAATGGCGGTAGGCACAAAGGCCAGGCTGATTTGTCGCATCTGTTCACCGAAACCGGGCATGGGCTTGCTGGCAACCGCCAGTGTCGCTTCTGGTGTAACGTCGCGTCGCGCCGGGCCCGTGCCGCCGGTGGTGAGCACCAGATCGCATCCCTGCTGATCCACCAGCTCGATCAGCGTCTCGGAAATAGTCTGCTGATCATCTGCAATCAGCCTGGCGCAGGTGCGAAACGGCGACTGCAGGGCACGCTCCAGCCAGGCCTGCAGCGAGGGAATGCCTTTGTCCTCGTAGACACCGGATGTTGCCCGGTCCGAGACCGAAACCAGCCCGACAATGAGTTCGTCCGGATGCGTTCTTTTTATTGCAGTTGTATTCATTTCAATCCTGATACCTGATAACGACGATTTTGCAGACATGGCAGCAGCTCGCGCACTTGCGCAATACGTTGTGATGACAAGGTGTGCACCGCCAGACCCGGGTCGGCGGTGGCAGTGCCCAACACCATACCCAGTGGGTCTACAATCATGCTCAGACCACAATTGCGTGGCGCGGTCTGCCCTGATGCCAATACATAGCTGGTGTTTTCAATGGCGCGTGCCCGTAGCAATATTTCCCAATGGTTTTCCTTAAGCGGGCCGGCAAGCCAGGCCGCACTGACCGACAGCACATCTGCTCCCTGATCAATAAGCGCGCGAGCCATTTCCGGAAAACGCAGATCATAGCAGTTGATCAGACCAACCCGAAACCCTTTGATATCGAACAGACCCAGCTCGGCGTTTTCTTCGGAAAAACTGCCGGGCCGCACTTTGTCTGACTCCTTGAATTTGAAGGCATCATAGACATGCATTTTGGTATAACGAAGCACCTGCGCGCCGGTATTGTCAAGAACCAGTAGCTGATTGGTCACCCGTTCATCGCCCGGCTGGTCTGCCAGGCTCAGCACACCAACCACAATATGCATGTCGTGATCACGCGCCAGATCCTGCATGTAGCGGACAAAGGCAGGCGAGTTGTTGCCGGCCGTCTCGCGCAATTGCGGCAGCGGCGAGCCAAACGAACACATGGACGCTTCGGGCAGGACCAGCAGTTGCACGCCCTGCTCTGCCGCCTGCGTTACCAGGGTATGGATATGTTCCTTATTGGGTTCGATCTCGTTGACGGCAGCAAACTGACCGACGCCAACTTTCAGTTGTGAATTGCTTGTATTGGTTTGCATTGAGGCACCACCTGATTGGACTGTTTACTCAATTATGCAACAGATCGCATGGCCTGTGTTCGGTATTCACAAAGGAGAAACCACCAAGCCAATGATTTTATTTATTGTGAGTTACGCCCTGTCTTTTCCTGTGCCCACCTTGAGCTTTGCGTTACCACAACATTTGTACATAAAGCCATTGGCCTTCCCTTGTGACAAGCATGCCACCGATCCTGGAGAAATAGCGCTCTCTTGCGAAAAAATATCGCTGATGAAACTATTATCTGCTACGGTATTGTGTCTTTTGCCCGTGCCCCGGTTCCTGTGTATTAAAAACGCTTATGACAGACAATGGCACTAAATAACCAATTTCTACAACACCTGATTTTCCCCCGGGAAACAGTAGAGTCTCATAACGTCTATCCCTACGACCTGGCAGCAGTTAAGGATCGTCATCGTTTGGATTTTCATCCTAAAATTACCTACTTTCTTAAATTAAAGAGTGATTCTTTACTATGAGCGATGAAAATCTTGTTGAAAATGAAGAAGGGGCTCCACATGAGGGACGCGAAGCGCAATTTATGCTCGCAGGCAAAAAAGAGGTCGCCTATTTTTGTTTCGATTACCCTGAAGAACATTTTCAAGACATGCGAAGATGCATTGATGAGGGATTATTTGAAACCATCAAATTTGGCGCCGAAGACAATTTCAATCGGCTAGCCCAGACTCCCGGGGCATTAGACTGGGTCAGAGAACATATAGGGGATGGTCCCTATGAAGATCTCGTGGTTTACGTGCCCGGTTCAAGGGACAAAGCATTAAGATTTATCGAACTACAAAAATGTGCTTTTAAATACGGTTACATAGAATCGGTGGAAAGAGAAATCGGAAAGATCTTGGGGTATTCACAAGAAAGCACGGATCGTTTTATTCAAACTCTGAAACAGCGGTACCCGAATCTGCGTGAGTTCCCGCCAGACAACGACTAATCAACCTTTGCTCAGGCTTGTTGTGGCAGCAACCAGTAGCCATGCACCATGCCGATCAAGGCTGCTGACCCAGTTGCGGCCGCAACTGCGCGCCGCGTATGTTGACGCGCACCCGGTCATGAGTCTGGTCAGCATTGTCGCGCGCCTCAATCAGGTGGCTGCCCGGTACGGGATACCAGGCAAAGGGATTGGCCTCGCCCAGAAAACGACCGTCCACGTACCAGCGCACGGTTACGTGCCTGCCACCGGCCGGTGTCGTGGTCAACAGCTGCATGCGTTGGTTGTCCGCCGGGATATCGGGATCAAGAGCGATGATCGTACCGTCGGCCGGCGTGCGAATGACCATGCGCCCGGAAGCCGGTGCCGCGGCCGAAGACGCCAGCGCGATGCGCGACATCTCGGTGCCCGGCAGAAAATATTCGGCCCGGGCTGCTTCCAGATTATTTTCAAAAGTAATGTCGCGTGCGCTCAACGCGGCGGGCCGGGTTGGTTGCATACTGGCATGATCCCGATGCAGATACCGCATAATGTCATGCCACGCAGGCCCCGCGCCGGTAACACCACTGACCTGGCGCATGCTGGCGCCGGTACTGTTGCCCACCCAAACGCCCACGGTATATTTGTCAGACCAGCCTACGGTCCAGTTATCGCGCATATCCTTGCTGGTGCCGGTTTTGACGGCGGTCCAGAAAGGAGTGGACAAGGCACTGTCCAGGCCAAAGGTGCGCGCCCGTGCCTGCCTGTCCGACAGGATATCGCCCACCAGCCAGGCAGTCTCTTGACTCATGACCCGATTGGCCGACGGCGCCGCACCAACACCCCAGTTCACGTCGCTGTACATGCCCTGATTGGCAAGCGCCCGATACGCATTGGTCAGCGACAGCAGCGTCACATCGGCGCTACCCAATGCAAGACTGTAGCCGTAATAATCGCCCGTCTGCGCCAGCGGCAAGCCAAGCTGGCGCAGACGCTGGTGAAAGACATCAGGCGTTACCATGACCAGCAGGCGTACCGCCGGGATGTTCAGTGATGAAGCCAGGGCCGTACGGGCACTGACCCAGCCGCCGAACTGCTTGTCATAGTTTTGCGGCACATACAACCCATTGCCGGTAGGCAGGTTGACCGCGCTGTCGTCCAGCAGCGAGGCCGCCGTAATCCTGCGCTGCTCCAACGCCTGAGCGTACAGAAAGGGTTTAAGCGTGGAGCCGGCCTGCCGCAGGGCAGCTGCGTTATCAACGTAGCGGGCCGTTGCCAGATCACCGGAGGAGCCCACGTAAGCCAGAATACGACCGGTACGGTTATCCAGCACGACCGCTGCCGCGTCATTGGCATGACTATGGCGAATCTCATGGACCACGCGATTGACAATGGTCTGCACGGTGCGCTGCAGCCGGCCATCGATCGTGGTGGCTAGATGCGCCTGCTGCGGCATTCCCAATGCCAGCCGGCGTCGGGCAAAATGAGAAGCAGCAAAAGGATCATCCTGCAAGGCGGTGGCGGTATGGCTCAATTGATAGTCGGTCATGCCTGCAAGATGTTCACAATATTGCGCTTGTGATTGCGCCTTCAGAATGCCGCAAGCCCGGCGCGCAATAACGGCTGGCGCAGCATTGGGTGAGCGCAGCATGGCAGCGAGAATCGCGGCTTCACGACTGTCCAGTCCGACAGGATATTTGCCGAAAAGACTGCGGGCCGCAGCAGTGACCCCGGACAACTCGCCGCGCCAGGGAACCAGGTTGAGGTAGGCTTCAAGAATGTGCGATTTGCTCCAATGCAATTCAATGGCCAGTGCCTGAATCATCTGCCTGGCTTTCTGTGCCAGCGTACGCCTGCCGTTGCGCCCATCGCGCTCGTCCAGCATGCCGGCCAGTTGCATCGTAAGCGTCGAGCTGCCGCGCACACTGCGCCCGGTGACCCGGTCACGCACCGCTGCGCCCAGCGCAAGTATATCGACACCGGCATGGCTGTAAAAACGCCGGTCTTCGGACTGCAGCACAGCGCTGACCAGGGCAACAGAGATCTCGCCCAGCGGCGTCCAGTTGTCACGCCGTTCATGATAGTCGTTGCGGACCCGCTCGAGCACCGCACCATCGCGATCAAGCAAGGTGATATAGGACGCACGGTACCCGCTGCGCACTTCGTCGTACCCAGGTACCGGCAGGCGGGCGATATAGACAGCCAGCCCGACAATAACCACGACCAGCAGTGCAACCAGGCACAGGCCCAGCAGTCTGAATGGGCGGCCCCGGCGCTCTGCCGCTTCTCCGACTGCCCGTGCCATCATGGGGTTGTCGCAGCCGAAGCGTTGGCGGATTCAACAATCGTGAACCCACCGGTGTTGGGCAATTCGCCGTAAACCTGCGGCGCATACATGGCCTGGACCCGCGTGGCCGGCAAACTATAGCTGCCAGGCGTATTGAGCCTCACCGTGTACTCCAGCGACGTCTTGCCCGCCGGCAACCACGCATAATAGGCACGATACAGTTCGCTTTTGCGTTCGGCAAAGCTGGGCGACATGCCATTGTCGTCCTGCTTCTCACCCTGGGTTGCCACGGCCGAATCCCGGCCCAGGCCGCCACCCAGAACCGTCGCACCGGCCGGCACCGGATCACTGAGCACCACCCAGTTCATCGCGGTCTTGGCAGTGATATCCAGATGGACACGGTAGATGTCGCCCACTGACCATTTGCCGTTTACCGCCTGTGAGACCGGAACAATATTGCGACTGAGCGTATAGCCCGCGTAGATTGGTTTGCTTACCGGCACTGCCGCCTGGGCCGCCATGGATGCCCAGACGCGCCCGGTTCCCTGCAGCGATAGCGACAGTTGCTGGGGATCATTGTTTTTCCACGGCACCAAGATTTTTTGGGTCGGCAGCAGCCCTTCCCACTGCTGGTCTGCGGATGCAGTGGAGGCACCGGCAGATTGCAGCGACATGGACAGCGTTCCCTTGACCGGCGTTTTTTCAAAGGTCGCGGAAAAGGCGCGAACCGCCAGGGTACCCCAGACATTCGCCGTCGTCGTAGACCAGGCGCCGCGCTGCTGCTGACCAAGCAGGCCAGTCAACAGTACAGGGATATCCTTCTCCCAGGCCTTGTTGTTCATGACCGCAACAAGCAGTTTAGCTGTCACCGTGGCGCGATTGCTCATCATCCACCAAGGATAGGCATCATCATCGTCTGCGAGCACCAGGCTGGTGCCTTGCCGGCTCATGCGCGACAGCAGGGCCGAACGCAGCGTGGACAGCGTTTTGGCCTGATCCGGCAAGTTCTTGACGCGCGACACAATGCTAAGCCAGTCTACCAGTGCAGCCGTACTCATGCGCTCCCGATCAAACTCAACGGTGGACAGCAGGCGGGGGGTAACCATACCGGCACGTGACAAGGCCTCCAGCACCATCAGCCTGCGTTCCCCGTTATCCTGTTTGGGCTGCCATGCAGTCGAACGGATTTTGCCGTTTACATAGGCCATCAGGCCTTCCAGCATTTTTTCACGATACGCTTTCGGAATCGCGTAAGGCTGGTCACCGCGACTGGCCTCCTGGGATACGGCAAGCAAATGAGCGGTAAGCACTTCATCGCCTGCCAGGCCAGGGAAGTACGCCACCAGCCCATGATCATCCATGTATACGGGCAACCGGTTCATCAGTGCCGACCAGCGCTGCGGATTGTCAATACCGATGGCAATCGAAGACAGTTGCTCCAGGCAGGTAAACTGATAGTCGGTAAACCAGCGGCGCACCGGCTCCAGCCCTTTTGCCAGGGACGTGGACAATTGCACCTGTACCCCGCCCAGCGGCACACCATCGGCCCCGTTGATCGCGCCTGTTGGCGGCTGCACCGGTAACCCCTCGATGGGTTCCTTTGCGCGCACCGATTGCAATGTCGCCTGTCGCACCGTGACCGGTACGGTAGGAATCAGCAGTTGCGATACTTCGACACTGTCCGCCGCAGCGGTATGCGCCGGTGTGCTGCCAGTCGGCTCCTCCTGTTCCCGGGCATCGAAACGCCACTTGAGGGTCTGCGACGAAGGCCCCGGCGGCAGGGTACGCATGTTCATATCCCAGGCGACCTTCTGCGACGACTGTGCCGCAATGGACACGGTTTGCCGCTTGAGCGTTACCGGCGCGAGCGCCGGACCACTGACGCGCGCGTCCACCTGTACAGTCATGGCACGATCGGTCGCATTGCGCAGCGTGACCGCCGCAGTGTAATGATCATCACTGCGGGCAACCAGCGGCAAACCGGAGATGACCTGCAAATCCTGCGTGGTCACGATATGGGCACTTCCCTGACCAAACCGGTCCGCACCCAGTTCGGCAATGGCTGCCAGCCGAAAACCCGAAATCGCATCATTCAGGCCGAGCGCAACGGTGGCCTGACCCTGCGCGTCCAGCACAATATCCGGCTTCCAGAATACCAGGCTGTCCAGCAATTCGCGCGTAGGGGCACCACCGTTGCCACCGCCACCGCCCGGCGGCAGGGCCTTGCGACCATAGTGACGCCGTCCCACCACTTCCATCTGGGCAGTGGATGTTTCGACCCCATAGGCGCGCTCACCCATCATGGCTTTGACAATATTCCAGGTATCATTGGGCGCCAGTTCAAGCAAGGCTTCGTCCACCACCGCCAATGCAACACTGGCATTGGCAGCCGGGCTGCCATCTGGCAAGGTGCCCCGGATCGTGGCGGTCGCCTGGTCGCGAACCTGATAGCGCGACTTGTCTGTGGTGACACTAATATTCAATGCATTTTTATCACTGCGCACACGAATCGCCGTCAACCCATAGCGATACGCCGGCTTGGCCAGATCAATTAATGCGCTAGGCAACGCAGAGGCCGATTCTCCCCAACTGAGATCCGGATTCTGCGCCGAGTCGCGAATTCGACCTCGCAGCGCCAGTACCGAAACATAGACGTTCGGCCCCCACTCAGGCTTGATCTGAACGGTGAAAGTGGGATTGGTGCCCGACAGGGCTACTTGCCTGGTTTCCAGGACCCCTTCCCGTTCAATGGCAACCAGCGCGTTGGCCTGGCGAAATGGCATGCGCACCTGGAACTGTGCAGTCTCGCCGGGTTGATATTCCTTCTTGTCGGCAATTATGTCGATGCGGTCATTGTTCTCGCCCGAGAACCACATCTCGCCTGCACCGACCACATAGACGCTGGACTCGGCCTGGGCACGGCGACCTGCGCTATCGGTAACCTCGGCAATCAGGCTGACCCGCCCCTGCTCTTTCAGGCTGATATCGCAAGCGAATTTGCCGTCAGCGCCGCTGGTGCCGGTGCATACGGTGCCCAGATCTTTGGCGACGCGATGGGTGTCATAACTGTAAAACCCGCCGACCAGACGCTTGCGGACAGTCTGATAGGTATAGCTGACGGCACGTACCTTGACCGGGGCCGTTGCCGCCGGCCTACCCTGCGTGTCCAGTGCAATAACCGATATCGCCGCAGCCTTTTCCTGCTGCACCAGGTAGCCACTTCGAATGCCCGCCACATAGGCGGCGGGCCACACGGCCACAGTACGGCTCAGCGTCTGCACCTGGCCGTTAGGATCCATGAAGCTGCCTTCAAAGGTGATGTTGCGCGCTCTGTCCGATGCGGGCAAGGCATCCAGCGCCAGCGTGCCGTGCCCCTGGGCATCAAGCGTCATCTTCTGCTTGTTCACGATAATGCGGCTGGTGTCGCTATCGTCTGCACCCTCCTCTTGCTTACTATCGGCGTCGGCCGCGGTTTGTTGCGGTGGATCGAAAGAATAATCGTCATAGTCGCGAAATGACACGGTGCGATCGCGTGACAGTGCAGAAATGTCTACAGGTAGCCGTCCGGCAGCACCGCCAGACAAGTATCGCATTTGCATATCCAGTCGGACTGCCTTGGGTGCGATCAGCGGCCCTTTGTCGCCCACAGTATCAGTGATCGATAGTTGTCCTGCCAGCAAAGGCAGCTTGAAGTCCTCGACACGAAACTGACCGGTTTCGTACGCCTGACCATCGGGGTCCAGCACAATTCGGTATTGTCCGCGCTTGATATCCTCGGGAATTTTCCAGTCCGATGCACTGAACACGCCGCCGCCCGCTGTTTGTTGCCATTTGACGGGGAACTTGTATTTGTCTTGCCCGCCCACCAGTTCAATGCTCATCTGTGCCGGCAGCGCATTGATGTCAGGCAGCGCAAACCCGTCGCGTGTCAGCGTGCGCAGCAGATGCTTCATGGACGCCGTTTCGCCAGCACGGAACAGGCTGCGGTCCAGGATAGTGTGGGCACGCACAGTAGGCTGCGCAGAACTGTCGGTTGGCACATTGAAGCGCCAGGACTCAATGCCATTGTCCCATGAGGTAAACGCAAACGAATAATCGCCTACGCCAGCGGCCTGCGGATGATCGGGGCCAATGCGCGCCGAGACAAAAAGGCCGGACAACTCCGTAGCGTTGCAATAATCTTCGCCTTTGACCGCCTTGCGATAATGCCAGATGCCATCGCTGCCCGTCTGGCCAGTCAGTAGCGTTTTACCGGAACAATCAAGTACATTGACCTGTGCATGCGCAACCGGCTTGGCGTCATCCAGCGTGGTCACCCACACCAGCAGATCGTCCCGGCCTTTTTTGACATGCACGGCCATGTTGGTCACCAGCACCGAACTGCGTACATACATGGGATTTTTATTGGCAAGCAGCGCCTGACCCAGGCTGGCGGACTTGGCTTCCAGCACATGAAAGCCTGGCTGCTGCAATGGCACGCCCAGTACTTCAAAATCGCGGCTCTTGCCCGCCGTTTTCACCTCTGGCAGCGTGATGGTGGTTGCATTCGGGTTTTCGGCCAGCATGGAAATGGATCGGGTGTCTATATAAACGGGTTTTTTTTCCGTCTGACTGTCAGGCTGATCGTTCATCACGGCACGAATATTTTTTGCCGTCATCGACGTTTCCTCCAGGCGGCGCACACGTGCAAATGCCCTGAGTACGTCGGCATCCTCTTGAGGAACATAATCGCTAATGGTGCCCGGAGACAGGCTCTGGTCTTTGATGGCCAGGTGGTTCTCTACATACCGGACAGTCAGCGGTACATGCCACGGTGCCCTGCCGTCGGCGGTATCTGCCTTGCGCTCGATAATGCCGAAGGTAGAGGAAGCGAACTTGAGCATGGGAGAATAGGATGCCATGCGAACCTTCATGGGGAACTGGCCGGCATTGCTCAGGGCGCGTCCCGACTCGTCTTTCAGCCCTGCACGCACATTGAGCGTCAGCGTCTCGTGCTCGGCAAACGGGCCTGGAAATTTCACGCTGCTTATCGTACTGTCGCTGTCATCGATGTCTGACGGATACGGTTTGCCATTTGCGCCGACAAGCGAAATGCCTTGTATGTCCGCCCGGGAAATTGATTCACTGAGCGTCAGATATACCGGCCTGGCCGGCGAGCAATCGGCGTTCTGGTTTTCGCGCGAGCAGGAAAAGCCGGCGGCAAAGTCCTTGCGCACCTCGAATTCGAAACCATAGGGTTTGCTCATGGATATGCCGCCCAGGCTGGTAACCGCCTGTCCGATGACCAGTCTGCCTTTGGCTGCTGCTGGCAGACGGCGCGCGCACTGAACAAACGCAATGTTCTGGGCCTCATCTGCCAGATAGGGCCTGGCCTGGCTGATGATTATGTTCTTATCCTGCTCGGACAGCACTTTGACCGGAATTTGCTCCCCCAGGCCCTGCACCACGCAGCTTGCGTGCGCCTGCAAACTGCTGGCCTGCACCGGCAGGTTGAACTTGACCGTAAAAGCCTGATCTTCATCGATTTTGCCCGAGGGGCCAACTGATGTGACAGCCAGCCGACCGGTATCAAACTGATATTGTTTTTTGCCTTGTACCGGCTTGCCGGTAGTATCGCGAAAGGCCGTATCCGGAGTAATCGTGCATTGCACGCCAGCTGGCAGCTTTTGTTCAAATTCATAAGACCAGTGCGCGCCATCGGACCACTTGCCATGCCCCTTTATCTGGCTCCCCTTGCAACTGACCGAGACCGGTGGCGGCAAATCGTTGCGCCCCAGCGGAATGACGTTAGTGCTGAACACGATATCAATGGCGGCGACCTTGCTTTGGCTACCCGTGGGTGACACCGAAGTAATATTGGCGGCGCCTGCAGTGCCGATAATTCCGGACAGAACCAGTGCGGCTCCGGCAACAAAGATGCGTTTCATAGTTACCGCCTTCCCAAAAATAATCAGGGCCACACGCCGAACCGGTGGCTGCCTGAAATCATAACAGAAGTCCGTGTGGTTCAGCTATCGGCCAGAAGGGGACCATAGCGGGATAAATGCCCGTGGCTGGATCTTGCTGCAGAGTGAGCAATATCGCAATATCGATATCGCCCATGAAAAAAGCCACCGACACAGTC
>NZ_JBQEAU010000083.1:0-20484 GCF_052108595.1 Advenella sp. | reverse complement strand
AGCTTTTGCTCGCCAACGGGGTGAAGGCAGCGGACAAAGTGCAGCAGGCATTTGCTGCTACATACTGACAATAGCGTGCAGGCATATGGTACGACAAGGCGGTACTGTATGCCTGCACGCGATGCGCGTTTATATTACGTTCACCGTTGTGTCGTCCACAAAATTCTGTCAACTTAGTACAGCCTGCTGATAGTCGATTTTCAACAGAGACCCTGAAGCGGGCGCCTGTTCCAACTGTTTCATCGATAAACCAAGTCGAGCCGATGTGACAAACAGCTGCCGATGGCTATCGTCAAAGGCGCAGCTTGTGGGACGCGGCACCGGAAGTGTAATCATCTGAACAATGTCTGCAGCTGGCGATATGCGTGCAATGGCCGCACCGTCAAAGAGCACACTGAGCAAGAACCCTTCGTGGTCAATGGTCAGCCCGTCCGGTTTGCCCTGATCTGGATCAATGGCAACAAACACGCGGCGATCGTTAATTTGGCCTGACGCCGGATCCAGCTGATATGCGTAGATGATTCCGGTGCGGGAGTCGGTGACATAGAGTGTCTTGCTGTCGCCACTAAAGGCGAGTCCGTTGATCAATGTAAAACCTGAATCGATGATGTGCCATACACCATCAGGGTCCAGGCGGTAAAGATATCCGGACCCTTCTTGCAGCGCTTCATCCATCAGGCCCACCCACAATCGTCCGAATGAATCGAGGCGAGCATCGTTTAGGCGGTAGCCTGCCTGAGCATGGGGCGCCGTTGCGATTGTCTGCAACTGGCCGCTTCGGTTTTTTGTCACAACATCGCAGCCGATACCGAAGATCATTTCATTAGTGGCAGTTTCAGTGACAAACCCGATAGGCCCGACCATGATTTGTTTGATATTCTGGCCTGTTGCGGGGGCGAATGTATTGAAAGAAGAACCAAACGTATCGACCCATAGAAGACGCGCTCGGGATCGACTCCAAAAGGGAGATTCTCCAAGTATTGCCTGGCTGTCGTGAGCAATAGAGACGGCATGCATCAACGTGGCTCCCCATTTACAATAGCAATCTTTGACCAATTGGCAGCAACTTCATTCATCGTTGTCGCGTGGATGGCTCGCAAATTCCGGGGATAATCCACGTGTGCAGCCTCCTGAGCCCGCGTGGCATGAAATTGACCGTTCGCTGCCCGCAGTATCCAGCCTGTGTCAGCGCAATGGGGGGACGCAAGGTAGGCCAGACCTGGCGCCACCTCACTGGGGCGCAGTTCATCGGGAGCTGTATTTATTCCCCACATGCGTGTCTTGGCTACCGGAGAAATCGCATTTACCAGAATGCCGTGTTGCTTTCCTTCGCAGGCAAGGACATTGACAAGCCCGACCGCAGCCATCTTGGCTGCCGCGTATGACGTCAGTCCGTTTTGTGCATAGTGCGGGAAAAGCGCCCGGCAAGAGGTTGTAATAACGATGCGCCCATAGTTGGCGGCTTTGAAGATTGGCCATGAGGCCTGAGCGAGCCAGAGCGGCGCCTTGACGGTGACAGCAATCATGCGATCAAAGGAATGTTCCTGTAAGGCTTCGATGTTTTCGTAGCCCACCCATCCTGCATTGTGGACCAGGGCATCCAGCCGCTGGTCAATCTTCAGGGCGCGGGTGATCAGGTCGTGGCAGGCGTCGCGCGAACTGATGGTGCCACAGATTGCCTCAGCCTTTAGTCCTTCCAGGCGAAGTTGTTCGGCTGCCCGTTCGGCCACCTGCGGGTCTTGTCCATCCCCATTGATGTCGGCTCCCAGATTCTGGATCAGGACCTTCGCGCCCAGTTGCCCGATACATCTGGCATAGGCGAGACCGAGTCCCCGACCCGATCCGGTAATCAGTGCCACCTGACCTTCAAAGTTCATCATTCCATCCTTCGCTTTTAACGGTAACTGAGGACACAGTATGGATTTGGATTTTCGATATGACAAATATTTAATATAGGCTTTTACGATATAATATTTATATCGTGAAGCACTTGTGTGTTCCAAGGCCTTCAGAGAGGAAACATGGTCACTGCCAGCAGAATCCGTATTAGTCTGCGAACAATGGAGCAATTTGTTGCGGTCGCAGAAGAGCTCCATTTTCATCGCGCTGCGCAACGACTGAATATGTCGCAGCCTCCCCTTACCGGTGCAATCCGTAAGCTGGAAGAGGATCTTGATGTCATGCTGATTGAACGCAGCAATCGCGTACTTGGTCTGACGCCTGCAGGCAAAGCGTTTCTTGAGCACGCCCGTGAAACACTCTGCCAGGCAGACCTGGCGATCACGACGACGCAGGATGTGGCCGCCGGGCGAACGGGCATTGTGCGTCTGGGCTATGTGGGCAGCTCGCTTTATGGGCGTCTGCCTGATGTCATTCGCCGGTTTCGGGCGCAGCATCCGAACGTTCGACTTGAATTGCGCGAGGCGACCACAGCCTCGCAGGTCACGGCGTTAAGAGAGGGCGCACTGGATGTGAGCGTATTGATTCCACCTCTGGTGAATGCCGACGATATAGCGTTGACACCGTTCGACATTGACCGTCTGTGTCTGGCGATACCGAAAGATCATCCGCTGGGCCAGCGATCTGATCTGACATTGGCCGAATTGGCAGATGAGCCATTCGTTCTTTGGCCCATGAATGAAGGGCGGGGCTTTCATCTGAAAGTGGTTCGGCTGTGTGCGAATGCGGGCTTTGTACCGAGAGTTGCACAGGAAGCCTACGGAATGCATGCCGTGCTCTCGCTGGTGGCCGTCGGTAGTGGTGTTTCTGTGGTTCCTGAAAGCATGAGTGGCTTTCGACAGGATCAAATCAGTTATTGTCCGCTATCGACCAGTGAAGCTCAGTTCACTCTTGCCCTAGGCTACCGTGTATTATCGCCGGTAGCAGAAGGCTTTGTTGTTTCGTGCCGACAAGAAAAATAAAGGCGATACAGGCCAGCATGAGCTGTCGGGCGTTGCGGATATATTGTTTGTACTGCGCAGCTATGGCGCTGTACACTGCAACGATTGATACCACTTTCGGTATAAATAAATTTCATCCGGCAAGAAGACCGGATCCGCATTATTGAACACTGCACATTGCCCGTTTAATGTCGGCAAATCTGATGCTTTAAGTACGGGCGCAGTTAGACAAAAAGGTGATGACAGATGGACGCATTTTCCAAGCCCGATCTCGTTGCAAATTATGCTGACAGAACAGAAAAAATGGTGCCCGGCTTGCGCGACCTTCACACGATGGCTGCGGTTTTGCTGGCAGAGCGTGTGCCGGTTGATGCGCACATTCTTGTGCTGGGTGCCGGCGGAGGTATGGAGATCAGGGCATTTGCGCAACTGCATCCGGACTGGTGCTTTGATGGCGTGGATCCGTCCGAACAGATGCTTGATCTGGCTCGGCAGACCCTTGGGCCACTGGCTTCTCGCGTTACTTTCCATCAAGGCTATATCGAGAGCATTGAACAAGCAGGCTTTGACGCAGCGACATGCTTTTTGACGCTTCATTTTTTGCCGCAAGCGCAGCGACTTAAAACCTTGCAGGCACTATTTTGCAGGCTCAAGCCCGGGGCGCCGCTGGTGGTTGCCCATCACAGTCTGCCGGGTTCTGCGTCCGATAAAGACCGCTGGCTGGATCGCAACGCGGCATTCGCTAAGGCATCAGGTCTGGCAATGCCATCCGGTGGCGCCAGGCAAAGCGCCAGCAGGGACCTGCTGCCGATTCTTTCGGCGGCTCAGGACACGGCATTGTTGCGCGAAGCCGGGTTTGTAGATGTGGACGTATTTTATGCCGGGTTCACTTTCAGGGGCTGGGTCGGTTATAAACCGGTGACGTGATGTCGACTGCGCCATTGATGGAGCATTGGCACGCGTCTATCCCTTGCAGCCAGCGAACACGGCTCAAACGAGCGTCCAAAAGCGCTCAATTGGCGGAACGCCAGTCTCTGGCATGGGGGCTGTTGCTTCGGCCTTATATTTTCAGTAAAGCGGGGCAGGTTTTCTGCCCCCTATCCGGTTACAGATAGCTGTCGCGTTGTTGTTTGGCCCGAGAAGCGCCGATTTCCGTTTCAACCTGCTTGACTTCTTCTGGCGGCGGCAGCACCGCAGGCATGCCAAGGCTATCGATCCACAACTCCCGGCACCAGCCCCTTGTGTGAAACAGATGGTGATCTTCCTGTTGCTCTACCTGGTCGAACACTTCCTTAAAGAAACGCTTGTTGGTCGCGCTCATATTTTCAAGGGCTTTGCCGAACAGTTCCCAGTTGGTGTGATCTTTCGTTTCTGCCAGCACCACGCATTCTCATGCCACTAACTGCGCCGCTTCCGGGGTATCGTTTTTCTTGGCCATTTTCATCGCTTTGACGAATGATTCTCCCAGGTGCTTGACCACCTCTCGGCCGGGGCTCATTGTATTTGGATCGAGGTCCAGGTGTTTGGCCACCGATATTGCCAACTCCTGGTGTTTGAGCGTTTCGTCCAGATAACCTTCCCATTCTTTTTTCAAGTCATCATTCAGCGCACAGGTCAATGCCGTTCGATACACCTGTTCGCCGCCCAGTTCCGTTTCGATCATCTGTAGTACCAACTCGTTCAATTGTTTTTTGTTTACTGTCTGTGCCATGCTGTACTCCTTGCTAATTAGTATGTGTTATTTGCAGTAGCGGTATTTTGCACTATGAGTTATTTGCGACGCCCGAAGAAAAATGAGCCAATGGCAAGGATCAGGAACACGACGAACAAAATCTGCGCGATTGAAGAGGCGCCGGCAGCAATGCCACTAAACCCGAACACGGCTGCAATAATGGCGATAATAAAAAAGACGATTGCGTAATGAAGCATGATGTTTCTCCCTTCCGTTGCAATGCGGTTTTAATAAACACAATTTATCGTATCAACAAAAATGAGCGCCAAACACGCTAGGTTACATTTCCTTAACAAGGGTATGCATGTGACATATCCAGGAAATTTGTGCAGATGCGAGTACGTTGACTGCCATAGCCAGAGGTTGGCCTAAGAATCGTGTCATTTGATCGGGGTTGGAGATACGCATAGTTGAGCGTTCATGCTTAATTACAATCTTGTCGCGCTCAAAACCGGCGGTGGCACGCGTTTTTTACTGCCGTCACGGTCAAATTTCCGGTAGACGCGAAGGTGCGGTTAATGGGTTAGCGCCAAATCATCAAGTGGCAAAAGGGGCTTTGGTGCGCATTCCCATAGCGATCTTGTCGGAAAATAGCCGCATCGCCATCCTTATGCGTCCGGCCAGGTCTGTTGCAAAGTATGCATCCATGGCGGCCCGTTTGCCTGTAATGGTCGATAGCCAGAAATCGTATTTAAATCAAAGCGCTGGCTGCTTTTTTCTTCTTTCGAATGGGGCTTATTGCAGCTGTGATTGCTGGCGTGGCAGGGCGTCGCCAACGGCGGGATCACTTGCATTTGTTTTGCCTGTAGCAAAAAAACCGGCGCTGCATATGGCGCATTGTCGGTGATACGAATTACACTAGCGCGGTGGTTTACTGGATATTCATCCTGTAGATGTGGGTTGCATCCGCTGGTTTGCTGTGCCCGAACAGGCCGTTGGCCTGACCATTTGATTTTATATCGTCCGTTATTTGTGCCTGATCATTTGTCGCTTGCGGCCGATTCTTCACCCGTCGGCTGCGCAATCGATCTTGCTTGCAGCGCATACAGACCAATTGATCCTCACAACAGAGCATGTGTGGTTACGTCATTGGACCGCCAAGCGCACGCTGCCTGTCCGTTTCTGAATATAGTAAACAAGATGAGAATAGTATGAGTGCCGAAGCCCATTCAGTCAGTTTGTTGTCGCCAGTTGTGTTGCTTGCTGCCGCGGTGATTGCCGTTCC
Source organism: Advenella sp. (assembly GCF_052108595.1). NCBI lineage: Bacteria > Pseudomonadati > Pseudomonadota > Betaproteobacteria > Burkholderiales > Alcaligenaceae > Advenella > Advenella sp. The sequence continues at coordinate 14,627 of NZ_JBQEAU010000083.1, read as the reverse complement.
CATATTCAAGCGCATCGGCCTGGGGTCGGTATTGGGCTATCTGATTGCCGGCCTGGTGATCGGCCCTTTCGGACTGGCTTTTTTTACGGATTCGGCGTCGATTCTGCAGATTGCTGAGCTGGGTATTGTCATGTACCTGTTTGTTATTGGGCTGGAGATGCGGCCATCCCACCTGTGGGGGTTGCGCCGTGAAATATTCGGCCTGGGTACCTTGCAGATTGTCGCCAGCGCTTTGGGCTTGACCGGCGTAGGCCTGTTTTTTGGCTTCACTTGGCAGATCGCCTTTATCTCGGCAGCAGGATTCGTGCTGACCTCCACTGCCATTGTCATGCAGTTGCTGGGTGATCGGGGCGATATTGCCCAGCCCAAGGGTCAGAAAATCGTTGCGATACTGTTATTCGAGGATTTGCTGATCGTGCCGTTATTGGCGATTGTGGCATTTATGGCACCCAACCATATTGTTGAAAGCACCTCTGTCCGGGTGCAAAATATCGGTATCGGGCTGTTTGCGATCGCGGCGTTGATCGGCGCCGGGTACTGGCTGCTCAATCCGCTGTTCAGAGTGCTGGCGGCTGCCCGCGCCAGAGAGGTGATGACAGCGGCGGCTTTGCTGGTCGTCCTGGGCGCAGCCCTGTTGATGCAGGTGAGTGGGTTGTCCATGGCGATGGGGGCATTCCTGGCCGGTGTGCTCTTGTCCGAGTCTACCTTCCGCCATCAGATCGAGGCGGATATCGAACCATTCAGGGGCATTCTGCTGGGCCTGTTTTTCCTGGGCGTGGGGATGTCGCTGGATTTGTCTGTCGTTGTGCAAAATTGGCCATTGGTGCTCGGCGGTGTGCTGGCGCTGATGTTCGTCAAGGCGCTGATGATCTATATTGTGGCGCGTATCACTCGCAGCCCGCATCGCGAGGCGCTGGATCGAGCATTGCTGATGGCCCAGGGCGGCGAATTTGCTTTCGTGCTGTTTGCCGCGGCCGCCGGCGCGCAAGTCATAGACAGCTCGGTCAAATCCAGCCTGTCGGCCATCGTAGTATTGTCCATGGTGCTTACGCCGGTTCTGGGAATTGTGTTTAACCGGTACACCAAATCAGGCAAACTTGAGTCTCTGGACGATGTGAGTATCGCAGACGGGCTGACCGGCAATGTACTGATGATCGGTTTCGGTCGCTTCGGCCAGGTTACCAGTCAATTGCTGCTGGCCCGGGGTGTCGATGTCACGATCATTGATACCGACATAGACATGATCCAGAACGCCGAGAAGTTCGGCTTCAAAATTTATTATGGCGATGGCTCTCGCCTGGATATATTGCATGCTTCGGGAGCGGCACAGGCACAGGCCATTGTCGTTTGCGTGGACAATAAAGAGACGACCAACAGAATTGTTGAGCTGGTAGCCAGTGCGTTTCCGTTAGCCAAGTTGCTGGTGCGCACGTATGATCGCGAGCATTCGCTGCATCTGGTCAAAAAGAATGTGGATTATATGATGCGGGAAACGTTCGAGTCAGCGATGGTATTTGGTGGCGCTATCTTGCAGCAACTGGGGGTCGATGAGGATCAGATCAGCCAAATCAGCCGTGAAATACGCGAGCGTGACAATGAGCGTTTTGAAACGGAGGTAGCCGCCGACGATATCTACGCAGGTGCCGATTTGCAGTATTCGCATGCCCATCCGCGTCCTACCGCGCCGTTGCTTGCGCCCGGCAAAAGTGGCCAGATCCTGAACGACGAAGGGCTGCATGAGGTAACGTCGGCACCAGGGCAGGGTGCGTCATAAACCGGCCAGGACAAGCCCGGCAATCACAGACCGCCGGCAGCACGGAGTTTGGGCTGGCTGGCCAGACCGCTTGTGCAAACGCCTGCGCCGATGCTTGCGTCGAAAGCGCTTTGACCCAGCATGGCGGTGGCGGCAGCGTTATACCCGTTGTGCTGCAAAGGCAATGTCAATGACCATACCAACTGGCAATAGCAGCGTGTAATACCGTCGTTTGTTGCGGATTTGCTGGAGTAACAAGAGAAAAGAGAGATCGATTGGAGTAGAGACAGGTTGGGCAGCACTAAAGGCTGGCGGTAAGGCGGGCAGCAGACATTATGTGGGTCCGAGGCCGGTGCAGGTCTGCCGCCGCTGGTTTCTGCGGTATATTTGGCAGGATTTTATATTTTCAAACGGAGCAGTCAGCATGGGCGTAGTCAAATTCAACGAATTTACGCTGAAGATCCGCAATGGCGCTACATTTCAGATCCGCGCCAATACCGGGAGCGAAGCCATCAAAAAGCTGGTTAAAGCGCAAGGCTGCACACCCGACAATATCACGGTGATTGATGTGCGGGAAGTAATCGTTAATCGTAAATAGACAAGGTATACCGTTTTGGGCCATGTAGCGGGCGTGAATGCGGCCCTCAGCGCATACCGCGCGGCCTGACTTCTTATGGCTTTAATGTCGTTCGGGGTCTGGCATGATCCCGATTTTTGGGTAGACGATGTGGCACAGTCACGGCGATCAAAGAGGCTTGTCGGTTGAGTATTGCCGGCTGACAGACCGGGGCCGCCGGCAGCCCGGCGAACCACGAAAAACATAGTTAAAAAATTACGATGAGAGCTTCATCAGGACCAACCCGCCAACAATAAGCGTGGCTGCAAGAATGCGCATTGCGCTCATGGGTTCGTGCAGAAAGACGATGCCGACCACGAAGGCGCCCACTGCGCCAATGCCGGTCCAGACCGTATAGGCGGTACCCAAGGGAAGCGTGCGCATGGACCAGGACAGCAGCCCGAAACTGAGTACCATTGTGACCAGCGTTACGGATGTGGCGCCAAGGCGCGTGAACCCTTCTGACTGCTTCATGGAAAACGCCCAGACAATTTCCAGCAATCCGGCAATAACTAATAAAAACCAGGCCATTTGGGCCTCCTTTAAAAAGAACCGGGCCGTCCCGGATAAGGTCCCCAAATGGGTGAGGTCGTGGCCTCGAAAAAATTATATCGTTTTGTGCAGCAGCCGGCAACCGGGCGACTCGACTGCAGCAGCCAGATGCCAATCAGTTGCTTGTCGCTGAAATAAAGCATGTCAGCCAGATAAGGCAGATCAGTCAGATAAAGCGGGCCAGCACGTAAAGCAGACCAGTCAATAAGCAGATCCGCCAGGCCGGTAGCGGCTAGAGCGAGCCTGCCTGCCATTTGCCCAGGCATAGCCAGTAATGCTGAAAACCTTCACCGAAGGCTGCCCGCAACCGATTGAAAACAGTTTTTTCGAGTATAGGGTGGCTTTGCAAGCGATTGAAAAAACTGGCCGCCTCGGCGGCTTCGCGAACTGTATCCTCGCTATTACACTTGAGATAATTCAAATGTGGAGCTACCTATGAAAAGCATATTTACTTTGCTGCTAGCCGGCCTGCTGGCTTTTCCGGTCATGGCGCTGGCCGATGATGATGACGATGATTATCGTGACCGCTATTACCAGCGGGAATATAAAGAGAAATACCGGGATGGTCCCTGCAAGGTAGAGCGCGAATACAAGAAAAATGGCGACTACGAAGAGAAAAGAAAATGCCGGGGGGGGCGCTACCGGGATAATTATTATTCCGAGGCGCCCGTCGTGCCGGGTGGTGATTTAGGCGGTATTGTTCGCTTGCTGCAAAACCTGTAGGACAGGGGTTGCTGATGACAGGGCTCGTTGCGCCAGACAGCGATTGCCGTATTCCGCTCTATAGCGATTGTGATGCCTGCGCGATACGGTCGGTTAGCCGGCGCAGGATCTGAGGATCTGGCCGTCGTTGGCATGCTAGCGCTGGGTTGTTGGCCAGCACACTGCACCTGAACACCGTGCTTGCACGACCAGAGCAAGCCTTAAGCATATTGCGGCTCGGTCCAATGGCCGCTTTGTAATTGCTCGGGTCGGTGTGCAGCGCAAACAATCGCGTTGTCGGGCCAGAATTCACGCATTACCCGCGTTCCCGCAAACACTCCGTACCCACTGCCGCAACGAACGTCGGCTGCGGCAACAATACTTTCACCGGCCATGATCGAACCTTTCGCCGTGATGTTGCCTCCGGCCTGAATGCCCCAATCCGCCTTGATATGCATGCCGCTGCTTATCTCGCCCTTGGCAATGATGCCTTCTGCTGCAGTCAGGTTATTTTCAACTGAAATATCGCCACCGGCGCGCACACTTTTTTTGCAGCCCAGCGCGTCGGCGCAGATAATATCCTGCCCGGCAACAATGATGCCGCCAACCTCAATGATGTTTGCACAGTCTAGTGACCAACCGGCCCGGACATCTCCATCGCATTGAAACTTGCCGGCGACATCGATACCCCATCCTACGCGAACGGACCCTTCCACTACAATCGCGCCGCCACAGCTCAGGTTTCCCTCGACGAATAGATCCCCTTCGATGTGAATATCGCCGCCGACCCGCACGCTGCCACGAACATGCAAGGCGCCTGCTATACGCAATACCGTGTCGCTATGCAAATTTCCCGCAATATCCAGGTCCCTCGCAGCAACGACAGCGTCACTGTCCAGGCTATCGATCGCAAGCTTGTCCCTGACCGAACCGAACTGATCGACAAGCCAGAGCGCATCGGTGACGCGCCCTTCGGCAAGAAGCGTATCGATCAGATATTGGTAGTCGGCGCCCTGCGGGGTATGCTTTAAAAACCAGCGAAAGCCGCTGGAGCAGGGGTGCTTTGACCGTATGGTTTTCTTGCTCAGATCCATTTTTACTCCCATGGATAAATTACTGCAATGAGTCAGTGTGCGCACAGTCGGTTAGCGGCATAGTCATCACACGGTTTCCGGACAGGCTGCGTTGGATATCGTCACCTGCCACGGAAGATTTTTTCTGCTTAAGGCGCGCATAGCTGCAGCCGGACATCCAGGTCGTGGAAGCGGTTGTCGCGCTCTGAAATTTTCAGTGGTTCAATGGTTTCCGGGGTAATCTTGACCACCTCGAATCGCATGCGTCGGCCCAGAGACTTCCATAGGGCATAGGCCGCTCTCGATTGACGAGCGCCACTAACCAGAACGAAGCCATCGGACAGCACTTTGGTGTACAGGGCCGAGGCTATACCGCGTCCCTGATAGGGCGCGGTATAGCGCGAATGCACGCTGCGCACGGTGCCGTGCAGCCGGCGCGATCCTTCGGGAAGAATGTCGAAAACGGAATAACCCACCAGAAGTCCGGTACCGGTGTCAATGGCGTACACGCGCTGTTCGCGGGCGATCTTGCGAACGCGAAACTCCATGTGGGGAAATTGCATATCCATGAGCGGCAGATTGCCCAGCGCATGCCGACCCCGTGTCATCCGTGCCTGCAGATTGGCCATCTCCTGCTCGATTTGCTTATTGCTTACGCTGACGTCGAATCTCATGACATCACTCCTGACTCGGGCGAATGTACCGCTGGTGTAAGAGCCGAGCGGCCGGCCTCAACGACGAGTTGCGCTGATTTGCCAGTCAGCGTGCCTGTGTGTTCAGCGAAAGATTGCGGATAGTCAGCGGTGCGCAGGACATCGTGCTGCTCCGGTCGGGCAAAGTGATTGTGCAATTCCATTTCCACTCCCATGGCCGATTACCCGCAAGATGTTGCGATATATACGGCAGAGAATCGTATTTACAGGACCCTGGCCAGACAGATGTGCTTCTGGGCACCTGTGCTGCAGGTGCATTCATGGGTTTGTCTGGTTTGGGGACGTTTCCGGCTTGTTAGCCGCTACGCCGTGCGAGAGGAATCTGGGACAAGAGTGATGGCCGTGATTTCCTGACGCACGGCCAAGGAAAGTACGGCGAACCACCTCAGGAATTGGGGGGTCAGACGAAAGACGGGAGGAACGTTTGCACAAATGCGGCCCGGCAGCATGCCTCGGGTGTAAACCCGATGCATACCAGACAGCGTGAAGGCAAGAGCGTTCATGGATGAGTATTGATTTTTATGATGTCAAGACTATAACACAAATGATATATTTATCAAAAGATTCAAAGGCCTACGCTATATATTCGTATCAAGGAGCAGCAGTTTTAGCACTATGGGCGACGTAACTTCAAGCGGGCAGGCCCGGCCCCGGCCGATAGGTGAGCCCCTTCTATAGCATTGCGGGTCAGACTGTGACGATAGCCGGTATGGTCCCTGTCAGCGCAGGCGTGTTGGACAGAAAAATACAATGAGATGACTGACCCGGTGCAAAATTGGCAGAACTGTCAATGACATGTAGGCGTGTCGGGGAGGGTGTATAGTGGAGTATTTACCCGGAGCATGTCATGACATTCAGGGACTGGGCTGACGAGAAAGGCAATACACTGGCAAATCAAGATGACGAATGTGAAGTTCGTGCTGAGTGGGCCAAGTTTTACGTGAAGAACCCGCAGGCGGGTTCGGTACTGGTGTATGAATCAGCTTTTGCAAAATTTGGCAGGCAGCAACTGGATAGTATGCTTGACGAGCAGTGGCACAAAGCGGATCTGCAATGGGTACAGATCACGGACAAGGGCGTTACCGAGACGCATAAAGAGGCACCCAACCGGCCGGGCAAAGGGTCCGCTACTAAACACTGACTCACGTGAGGCTGCTATCCGGAATAATTGATGCAATAAGCTGCAATCGGTCCACAATGCCTATCAGAATTGATGTTTATCGCCCTGCCATTGCCATTGGCCCAGCAGTGGCAAGCCAACGGGTTCCCCCTACGGCACGTACCCTGGACTTGCCGGGCAGTCAGGAACCGGGCCTGATTAATCGCTACGATGCGTTCGGCCCGGGGTATTCGGCCTGACCATTGATCAGTTGGATCTGAATCCGCCAATAATCAGCTTTACGCCGAATCCCATCAGCACCACGCCGACCAATTGTTCCAAATACGCCTGCACATGCATATAGCCGCGGCGGACCAAAGGTCGGGAAAATGCCAGGGAAACCATCACGCGCCACAGCAGGGAAGTCAGGCTGACGCCGATCCAAATGGCCAGCTTGGTAGGCCATTGTGTGGAAGGCGTGATCGTGACAGAGAAAATACTCACAAAAAATAGGGCGGTCTGGGCATTGGCCAGATCGGTAATCATCCCTCTGCGGAAATTCACACTGGCGCTGGCGGCCAATGCTGGTGCTGCCGTATTGCCAATGACCGCTTTGGTGCGCCCCCGGGCCTGCTTAAACAGATTGAAGCCGTACCAGATCAGGTATGCGCCACCCAATACCTGAATGCAGGCGAATATGGTGTGGCTGGTGGCGATAATGGTTGCCATGCCCACCAGGCCGAGCGCTGCGTAGATTGCATCGCCTGTTGCGACCCCTGCACCGGCAGCGATGCCTGCCGATTTACCTTGGGACAGGCTGGTCTGCACGATCAAAAACAGATTGGGGCCCGGGCTCAGAAAAGTAAGGGCGAACAGACCGATGGCAGTGAGTACGGCGTGGTAAGACATGTGAACAGTCCGATGAGAATGCGAGTGTGCAAAAATCCACTATAACGCGATGCGGGCCCGCACAGGTGATTTCACGTGTGATATTGCGCAGCGTTGGAAAAAAGCGGCAGCACGCATTGCCTCTATATGAGTCAGCGAGCACCGTTGCGGCCAATGATTGACCTTATTATCGCTATGACAGGCTATATTGCGGGGCAGTCAGTTTGGCGCGCTCTCTGCCGGCTGGGTACTGATCACGCCGTCGCTTCGCGCAAGGCACCCATGCGGCATGCAACTCGGGAATGGTCATGCAAGCGCATGAAGTAATGACTGCTGCTGTCGTATCGCTTGGTGCTCGCCAGGCAATCTACGACCAAGGGGCAAGACGACATCCCCTTATTTATCGACTTCGGAAATAAATGTTTTGATAAGGCCCAGCGTTCGTGCTTCGTCTTCCCGATAGGGTACGTGGCCGATGCCGTTCAGAATTTCAACCCGCCCGTAGCCTGCTGCGATAACGTGGGCGTGCTCGACCGAACCGTAAGGATCATTGTCGCCGTGGATAGCAAGTTTCGGACACCGGATCTGCGCCAGTTCATTGCGGACATGCCATTGTGAAAATTGCCGCGATAGCCAGGTATCAGTCCAGGCATCTACAACCCAGCGGCTTTTGTTTCCGTGATATTTGTCCAGTCTGGACAGATTCTCCGGCTTTGCGAAATCCAGTTTGGCCTGGCGTATCCCGCTGAGGGTGAGTTCCTCGACAAACACCTGTGCGCCCATGGTAATGAGCGCTTTGCAGGTGTCCGGAAATTGCGCTGCTGCCTGCACCGCCATGGCGCCGCCGACGCTGTGACCGCAAGCAATAAAGCGGTCGATATCAAGTGCTGTAAATATTTGCGGCATGATCTGCACGGCCTCCTGGGCGATAAAGTCAGCTGTTAATGTGCCCGGATGAGGATCGGAGCGGCCAAATCCAAGACGGTCATAGGCAATAACCGGGTGACCGGTGGCCAGCGCCAGTTTTTCCGGAAAGTCGCGCCAAAGGGGAATGCAGCCCAGCGAATCGTGCAGCAGAATAATCGGCGTCTGGCGGTCTGCGCCTGCCGGCGACAGCGACCAGGACTGGGCATGTAAACGGCCTTGGCTGGTCTGAATCTGGTGGGTATCAGTTATTGTTGTATGCGTCTGTGTCATTGCTGCAGTCGGAATTCATGTCAATAAATAGGTTGGCCTGGCAGGACGGCTTAGCCAGGCTGACCGGTGTAGCTAGCATGTTGAGGCATTATAGTGCCTGCACCGGTTTTTTGACTTCAGGTGGTGCGATCGGCCATGATTGGGTGGCAGCGGACATTGCAGGAATAAAGCGCCTTGCCACAGGCCAGCAGCTAACGTAAACCCGCTGCTGGCAGCGGATTTGTCATTGTCGGCAAGACCGGCCCGCTTACGGTCAATCCTGGGTTTTCCGGCAGCGCCCACAAAGGCGATTGGTGTGCAATTTTTATAGATAAAACAAAAAATTTTTTGGTTGTCGCAGGCTTTTCGTTTGTCATACTGCACCTTGCTCTGTGCTGTGCGCCTCTGGCCAGGCGGACACGTCAAAGCGCTCCTTTCGCAGTGGCGCCTTGATGGTGAAACCTTGTCGGCATCCCATGCAGGGCCGGTGACAAGGCCGCACAAGTTCACAAAAAGCACAAGCAACCCATACCAATAATCGGGAGACAAGATATGTTCATGACCAGATTTCACCGCAGGGCAGCCAGTGTGGCGACCTGTCTGCTGCTTGGCAGCCCGTTGGCGCTCGCACCGTTTGCGGGCGCGCATGCCCAAACGTATCCCGATCAGCCGATCCGGCTGATCATTCCATATCCGCCGGGTGGCGCGACCGATGTGATCGGGCGCATTGTGGGCAAAAATCTGGGTGACCAGATTGGTGCCCAAGTGGTGATTGAAAACCGTGGCGGCGCCGGCGGCAATATCGGCGCGGCCGAAGTTGCCAAAGCCCGACCGGATGGCTACACACTGCTGATGGGGGCGCTAACGTCGCATTCGGTGATGTCCATACTGGAAAAAGGCAAGTTGAGCTACGATCTGCAAAAAGACCTGACCCCAGTGGGTGTAGTGGGTTCGGTGCCGCTGGTTGCGGTGGCCAATCCGTCCCTGAAGGTATCGACTTTGCCGGAGCTGGCAGATAACGCCAAAAAGAACCCAGGCAAGCTCAATTTTGCGTCCTCCGGCGCCGGTGCGCCGCAACGCATGGCCATGGAATTATTCAAGCAGATCGCAGGCGTCAATATTGTGCATGTCGCCTATCGCGGCAGTGGTCCGGCCATGACGGACCTGGTTGGCGGGCAGGTTGAGGTCATGACTGAAACTGTACCGGCAGCCATCAGCTTTATCAAATCGGGACAGTTGCGGCCACTGGCTGTGTTGACGCCCGAGCGCATTTCCATGCTGCCTGATATTCCCACCGCCAAGGAACAAGGTTATGACAATTACAATGTCAGCTCCCTGTTTGGCGTCATGGCGCCGGCCGGTACGCCTAAGGCGATACTCGATAAGGTGAACGCAGCACTGACTACGGCACTGGCCAAGGATGAAGTCAAGAAACAATTGCTGGAGCAAGGGGTGTATGCCGATCCCCTGAGTATCGACGCTTCGGCAGAGCGCCTGAAGGCAGAGATTGCCCTGTGGGACAAAGTTATCAAAGACGGCAATATCACCACCCGCTAATCACACTTGAGGTAAAGCAACATGTCCAGACGCAACCAGTCGGATGACCAACCCGAAGCAACAGGATTGAAAAAAGGCCTGACCAGTTATGGCGACAATGGTTTTTCTCTGTTCCTGAGAAAAGCGTTTATCAAGGGCGCCGGGTACTCGGATTCGGCGCTGACCCGTCCGGTTGTAGGCATTGCCAATACCGGCAGCGCCTACAACCCCTGCCATGGCAATATGCCTCAACTGCTGGAAGCGGTCAAACGGGGCATCATGCTGGCCGGCGGCCTGCCGCTGGACTTTCCCACGATCTCCATTCACGAGAGCTTTTCATATCCGACCAGCATGTACCTGCGCAATCTCATGTCGATGGACACCGAAGAGATGATCCGGGCCCAGCCGATGGACGCGATTGTCCTGATTGGCGGATGTGATAAGACAGTACCGGCCCAGTTGATGGGTGCGGCCTCGGCAGGCATTCCGGCGATTGAACTGGTCACCGGTTCCATGCTCACCGGTTCACACCGTTCCGAAAGAGTTGGCGCCTGTACTGATTGTCGCCGCTACTGGGGTAAATATCGGGCACAGGAGATTGACGACCAGGAAATTGCAGATGTGAATAATCAACTGGTGGCCAGTGTGGGCACCTGTTCGGTCATGGGGACTGCCAGCACCATGGCGTGTCTGAGTGAGGCGCTGGGCATGAGTTTGCCAGGCGGCGCGAGTCCGCCGGCCGTGACAGCAGATCGCATGCGCATTGCCGAGCTGACCGGGGCCCAGGCTGTGCAGATGGCGCACGACAAGCTGACGATCGATAAAATCCTGACGCCCGATGCATTTGAAAACGCCATGCGAGTGTTGCTGGCTATCGGGGGCTCCACCAACGGCATTGTGCACCTTGCCGCCATTGCCGGACGGGTCGGTCTGGATATAGACTTGCAGGCGCTGGATCGCATGGGCAAGGACACGCCGGTGCTGCTCGATCTGAAACCTTCGGGCCAGCACTATATGGAAGATTTTCACAAGGCGGGCGGCATGGCTACGCTGCTGCGCGAGCTCAAGCCGTTGCTCAAGCTGGATGCGCTGACCGTCACCGGACGCACCCTGGGTGAAGAAATCGAACGCGCCGGCCCCGGGTTTGCGCAGACTGTGGTAAAAAGCGCTGCCGAACCAATCTATCCGCAAGGCGGGATTGCTGTGCTGCAAGGCAATCTTGCGCCGGGCGGTGCCATTATCAAGCAGTCTTCGGCTGATGCCGGCTTGATGGAGCACGAAGGGCGGGCGGTGGTTTTCGAAGACGCCGCAGACCTGGCGTTGCGCATCGATTCGGACGAGCTGGACGTGACGGCCGATGATATTCTTGTTCTTAAAAACATCGGTCCCAAGGGTGCACCGGGCATGCCGGAGGCCGGCTATATTCCGATTCCCCGCAAACTGGCGATCCAGGGCGTGAAGGATATTGTGCGCATCTCCGACGGGCGCATGAGTGGCACTGCCTTCGGTACGATCGTGCTGCATGTTACTCCGGAGTCGGCCATCGGCGGGCCGCTGGCCTATGTGCAAAATGGCGACAGAATTCGTTTGAGCGTGAGTCAGCGCGAGATATCCCTGCTGGTATCCGAGCAGCAGTTGGCGTTGCGTCGCGAGCGTGCGCCGGTGGTCGTACCAAGCGCCGAGCGCGGCTACAAAAAGCTGTTTCTGGATACGGTAACGCAGGCAGACAAAGGTGTGGATTTCGATTTTCTGCGAGCCCCGCAGACCAAAGGCACGGTGCCGCGTTAATTGAGCGTGGCGTCCGTTCCTGGATACGGCGCCCGGTCGGCTGCCAGGCGCCGCGGCTCAAGGTTCTCGGGAGCCTGCGACATGGGTACGGTGGGACCTGAAGGGCATTGGTAAATGGAGGCATTGGGATATGGAGACGGTCGCCTGCATCAGTTGCTGGCGCCGAATACAGCCCGGGCCTGTTCATGGATACAGGCGGCCAGCCTGGCGTGATGCCCATGCTGGTTCCAGACCAGCCCGTTGCGCCTGACCAGCGTTCTGCCCGGCAGCTTGATCTGTACAATATCCAGCGATTGCCACATGGCAGACCAGTCCGGCAGCAATGAGACGCCCAGCCCTTCGTGTACCATGACGGCAATCGAGGACAGGCTGTTGATCTCCAGGCGCTGCCTGGGGTGCAGGTCGTGGTCACGCAGATAGCGATCGGCTAGTTGTCCGCCGTAAACGCTGCGATCATAGCGAAGAAAGGGTTCGCTGGCCAGGACATCATGGGCGTTGCGACCCAGCATATGCGCAGGGGCAATCACCACCAGGGGTTCTTCCATGAACTTTTGCCAGATGCAATGCTTTGCCACGGCAAACTGCGGTTCGACCACGATGGCCGCATCCAGTTCGCCGGCCGCGACCTTGCGACACAGCTCAATTGAGGCGCCCGGCGTCACAAAAACGGACGCCTCGGGATAAATGTCATAGAGACGCTTCAGAATAGGTGGAAGGATATTGGTCAGCGCAGAGACAAAGCAGCCCAGACGCAGTTCGCCCTGATTGTTTCTGTCCATCGCCATGGCGCGCATATCCCTGATCTGCCTGACGACCGAACGCGTACTCTCGATAATCCGCATGCCGCTTGCCGTGGGCTTGACCGATCGACCCGAGCGGCGGACCAGTTCTACGCCCATGTCGTCTTCCAGGGCCTTGATGCGCGCGGCAACCGCCGCGGAGGTCAGATCAAGCCGGCGACCGGCTTCGGCAAAAGAGCCGGCTTCGACAACGGTGATGAAACTCTGCAGGTAATTAATATCCATTATTTTTTATGCCATTTCAGGTTCGTGGACGATGGATGATAAAGCTGGCTGCGCATACAAACTCCTTATTATGTAAGCCGGCGCAGCGCTCAGGCTGCACACGGGCCGGCCACGGTGGCCTTGTTCAGTTGCGATCAGTGTTGTGATCAGGCCTGGCTGCCGGCCAAGGATATTCCAGCTGCATCGCCACCACGCTGGCTGTCGGCAAGCCATAGCGCTTACCGATTGCTTCAAGCGTGCCGGTCAGCGCGGTGGCCGGATGCGCCATGTCGACCATCGGGACGCCTGTGTTATTGTCCGACGTTGTAGCGGCGCGGTCGGCGATGATCTGCATGCCATTGCGCGAGACGATCGCGCTGCGATCGGGAGCGAACGTGGCTACGTGCGAGCGATAGGTGCGTGACCAGGCATCCGCCACCAGTGCCAGCGATACCTCGTCAATGCCCGTGTGCAGCGGCAGAGCCAACTGTTCCCTGCGCCAGAACGCCAGCGTATTTTCAATGACGGTAAGGGCAAAGGGGCGGGTGAACCGGAACGATTGGCTATCATGCGCCGCACTCCATTGCGCAACGCCCAGATTCTGGCCAACGTGCTGTGCCGTCTGGCGGCCGGCGATGGCCTCGATCAGCATGAGCATGGTCGGCATAGAGGCCGTGATGCCGGTTGTGGTGACAATGCCATTGTCCACCACCCATCGACGGTTGGCCACATAATCGATATCGGGATGATTCTCCAGCAGCGCGTTCAGATAATACCAATGGGTTGTGGCGCGCCTGCCATCGAGCAGCCCGGCTTCGGCCACGACCTTTGCGCCGGCACAGACCCCGATAATGATCGCGCCTTTGGCTTTCTGGTGGCGCAGCCACGCAATGACGGCGGGGTCATCGTCACGGCTCATCGCCGGTACAATCACATAGTCCGCTCCCGTGGGGTAGCGGCGATCAAACTGCGCAGCGGTGGCATCGGCCCGGACTGTCAGCGCCGGATATAACCGGACCGGTCCGTCTTTCATGGAAAGTGCCATGACGTCGGCGATGCCGGCACGTTTGAGAATGCCATAGGGCAACAGGTAGTCTGTGGTTTCGGTGGCGTCGTTAAGACCGATAACGGCAATCAGTGGGCGCTGGCGTTTTGGCGGAGCAAGGGCTGCCATTGCTGTTTCATGCTCGCGCGAATCAAGTCCGGGCAACGCAGGATGGCTGCCTGGCAGGGGAAGGGTTAGCAGCCAGATTGCACCTGCCACTATCGAGAAGGCGACAATGCCAATCACAACCAGCATAAAAATACGGAGTTTCATGGGAGTGACCTCTGCGCTCAGCAACAGTGCTGATCAAAATAGAAATCGGCTCTCGGGCCTGCCAGTTGCCTGAGCGGACAGCAGGCCCGATGCATAAAAGACGGGTTGATGCTCAATATTATTCATTATTCAATTGTGTTTTACCACGAATGCATACACCCGTTATGTGTAGCTGCGATAAACTGGGCAGATTGCTTTTTTTAGCGTAAATCAACGGAGATACGGTATGAAGATCGGTCTGATCGGTGCAGGTGCGGTAGGACGTGCCTGCTTGATGTCCCTGGCCTATGGGGGCGGAGCGCGCGAGATTGTTCTGGTCAATCGCAATCACAAACGGGCCCAGGGCATGGTAGCTGACATTCAGTACGGAACCACATTGTTGCCGGCAGTTCATGTGCGGGCAGGTCAC
>NZ_JBQEAU010000082.1:6303-21512 GCF_052108595.1 Advenella sp. | reverse complement strand
CATCCTTTTGCCGGCAGAGCTGGAGACCGTCCTGCAGACCCCCTCTCCTGCTCCGGCCTTGAAAGTGATCCGGCGGTATATCGATAGCCATGACGACGTTGTGCAGATCAGTATTACTTTGCATCCCAGCGGCCGATTCTCTTTGCTGCTGGATGCAAAGCGGGAGATGTAGGGCGCTCTTCACACGAACGCACTTACCGTGAACATGGCACAATCGAATAAGACGCACATTAGTGCGCGAAATGGCAAACCAGAGAAGCTCAGCCACGCTCTGCGACGGGTCGATTCTGAATAGAGTAGCGTAATTGACATGGCCAGGCAACAAGCACCTGAGCGCCTGTCGTTCAACCTGCCTGTGCAGTCTTTGCAAATATTGCAAAAGTCATATCCGGCACCCTGCATTGTTTGCTCTGCCTGTCCTGCCTACAATCGGGCCATGACTTGCTTGCGACGGTACCGCAGCAAGCTACTATATAATCGTATTTAATATAGAAATAGAACCAGGAGACATCGAACATGCGTCTAATTGATGCGGATACACCTGAGAAAATTCGCCTGCAGCCCCAACAGGCTGTGCACCTGGGAGAGGCGGCGCTAAGAGGCATCGGCTACACCGAAGAAGAAAGCCGCATTATCACTCACCATCTTGTAGACAACTCCCTGTGTGGCTATGAGTTTGCCGGCTTGCCGCGTATCCTTGCCATTGCCGACAGCCCCGAATTGAAGAACCCCCGTTATCCGGTCAAAGTCATCCACGAAACACCGGTTTCGGCATTGCTGGACGGAGGAAACCATGTCGGCTATATTTCGGTCAACGCCGGCGCCGAATTGGCGATCAAGAAAGTGCGAGAGTCGGGCATTGCCGTTGTCGGCGTGTCAAATAGCTGGTTCAGCGGTCGTAACGCTTACTACCTGGAAAAAATAGCCCGTGCCGGATATGTCGGAATCCATACCGTGAGCGGAAGCCCGATGGTCGTACCGATGGGCGCAAAGCGCCCGGCTTTGGGCACAAATCCGATCGCCTTTGCATTTCCCGGTGAAAAGGACCCGTTTATTTTCGACATGGGTACGGGCGCGACCATGTGGGGAGAAGTACTGCTGCATGCCTTCCTGGAGAAAGACTTCGACGACGAAGTCGGTGTAGACGCCAATGGCAGCCCAACCCGCAACGCCAAAGCGATTGTTCAAGGCGGCGTGGTTCCGTTTGCCGGACACAAGGGGTATGGCTTATCGCTAGCCATCCAGGCGCTAGGCCTGCTTGCAGGCGCCAGGCGACGCTCTGGTAAGGTATCTGACTTTGGCTTTCTTTTTATTGCCTTTGACCCTGAAATATTAATGCCGGCGGCCGAGTTCAAAGCCCAGTTGTCGGAACTCCTGCAATCGATAAAAGACCTGCCCAGGCAGGACGGCGTGGACGAGATCCGCATCCCTTCAGAACGGTCACAACGAGAGCGAAGCATCAGAGAAGAACAAGGCATTCTCGTGCAGCGCCGGGTCTATGATCGGCTGATGCAAATGCGTGACTCAGATGGATGAGCTGGCTGCAATCCGGGTGTTCGCCCGGGTAGCCAGAGTGGGCACCTTTTCCGAGGCGGCGCGCCAGCTCGATATGTCAACGAGCTCGGTCTCACGCCAGATCAACGCGCTGGAAGAGTCCCTGGGAATACGTTTGTTCAAACGTTCAACTCGCAACCTGGTCTTGACCGAAGCAGGGGAAACCTATCTGACATCAATTGACCCGGCATTGAAGCAGCTGGAGCTGGCCAGAAGGACAGCGCTCTCCTATCAGCGCACGATCAGTGGCTCCATACGCTTTCATGCCCGTACCTCAGCGGGGACAGAAGTCATCGTACCGGCCCTGTCTGAGTTCTTCGTCCGCTACCCAGATATTGAAATTGATATCACCCTGACCGATGAGCGTGTCGATCTTCTTGCCAATGGCATTGATGTCGCGGTATGGCTGGGCAAACTCGAAGACTCCAGCATGGTGGCAAGAAACCTGAGCAGCAGCAGGCGCGTGATATGCGGCAGTCCGGCCTATCTGCAGCGCCATGGCATTCCGTGCAAGCCCGACGATCTGCTGCAGCACAGCTGCCTGGTCTACTTGCAGCATAACTACCTGAAAGACTGGCGTTTTCAGAAGGATGGTCAGTCTTTTGTCATTCCGGTAACCGGCAAGTTACGCACGCCCAACAGCGTGGTGCTCATGGAAGGCGCCAAACAGGGACTGGGGCTGGTCATGTTGCAGGGGTGGATGGTTCGCAAATCGGTGCAGGAAGGGTCGTTGCAAATAGTCATGGAAGACTATGAAGCCTACCCGACTGAAACGGACACGGCATTGTATATTGTTTACCCCCATCGACACGGTCTGCCGTTGAAAGTGCGGGTTTTTATCGACTTTTTGGTGCAGCTGTTTGGTCCTGAATCGCAGGCGTCTGCGTGATCGTCTTGCTCACGTCTGCCAGACGATAAATCCGGGCGGCATTGCGCCAGAACAATAGGTCTTTTTCATCGGGTGTCGCAGCCTGCGTAATTCGCTTCATCGCATTCCAGCCCACACAATAACTGTGGGAGCCTCGGTCTGCCGGAAAATTACTTTCAAACATACAACGCGCTGCACCAAAAGCCTCAATACATGGCTCGATCCAAGGTCGCCAGATATCGGCCAACGCTTGCGAATTGGCCGGCATACCACCATGACCTGGCCAGCCAAGTCCCGTCATCGGCAATCCGAGCCCGCCCAGCTTCACCGTCACATTTTCGCAACCAGCCAGTTCGCGCATATTCTGCAGCCACTGGGTTCGCACCAGCGCTGCCTGGCCTTCGTATCCTCGTGTTCCCAGCACGCCGCCACAGTGATTAAGTATGATGCAAATCGATGGAAAATCCCGTGCTAGCGCGGTCAGCCTGGGCAGTTGATGAAAAAAGAGCCATGCGTCAAATGTTAGGCCAAAGCGGCCCAGTTGTGCGAACCCCCGGCGAAAGGTTTTATCGTCGAGCAATCCCGGATGGGATGGGTAGGCACGATTGAGCAGTTCAGTATCCTTGTCCCATGCCAGCGGTTGCCGAATACCCTTGAAATAATTGCCGCCGGCGCTCATGTGCGATTCCAGTACGGGCCGGACCCGCTCGCCCAGTGTCAGGTCGGCGTATCCGACAATACCAGCACAGATACGCGGCACTTCAGGGGGCGCCTTATCGCAGGCCAGGGCAACATCATGGGCAAACGCCGTCTCGCCAACAGCCTTGAACGCTTCGGGCCCGTGTTCCCGCAGCATTGAGCGCGCCTGCACATAGACCGTTGCCCGGACATCATGCCCACTGCATATATCGGTGAGCAGATCATTTAGCAAATACCGGATGCCGGGCCTGTCGTACAAATGGTGGTGAGCATCGATAATCAACTGGTCCGGATCGAGTGCGAGCTCACGGGCAACAGGGGACCGACAGGTGCCTTCTTGGGACTGCTTCTGGCCGTTCACGGCTGAACTCCGGCCTCGCTGGAGTCCGGGCGCTCCAGCTCGGACGCCCGGCTCTCTGGAAGACCTATTTCAAAGCAATTGAGCGTAATCGATACCAGACAGTAATAGCCCAGTATCGCAACCAGCTCTACCAGGCCGCGTTCTCCCAGCGCCTGAATACCCTCGGTGTAATGCGTGGGCGATAGCTGGCCGCTAGAGAGCACCTCCCGTGAAATCACATAGACGATTTTCTCGTTCACCTCGGTAAACGCCGGTGCACGGTGGTCTGCAATTGCATCGATAGTGGCAGGCTCCAGTCCTGCCTGCAAGGCCAGTTTCTTGTGTGCGGTCCATTCGTGATGTGACGTCCAGTGGCGGGCACAAACCAGTATGGCCAGCTCTGTCAATCTGGGCGTCAATGACGTATCAAAACGCAACAAGGCACCCAGATCCTGGGCGCGCCGCGCCAGCTCCGGATTGCGAAGCCAGGCGATCATCGGAGCGGGAATTTTGCCCCGAGGCCCCGTTCGCGCCGCCTCGCAGGCAGCAGCCTGCTCCGCAGACATTTCAGATGGATCCAGCATGGGAAGGCGTTGCATACAGTTCTCCTGATCATTCTAAGTAGTGGGACGTGCTGCGGTCATGCCGCCATCGACAACCAGTTGCGTCGCAGTGATATATCGCGCTTCGTCACTGGCAAGAAACAGCACAGCATGGGCCACATCCCAGGCGTCTCCCATCCTGCCCACAGGAACGCTGGCGTGACGTTTTTCAATAAATGACCGGGTATCTTTTACACCCAGTTGCGTGACCAGCCGGTTTGAGACCAGGGGCGTGTCCATCACGCCTGGAACGACAGTATTGACCCGGATTCCCTTGCGCGAATAAGCGATCGCGACCGCGCGACTAAAGGAAAGCACGCCGCCCTTGGACGCAGCATACGCCACGCTCACCCGTCCTTGATCCTGAAAACTCATGCAACCGATGCTCGACAGGTTCACAATTGCCCCTCCCCTTGATTCCGAATTGAATTGTCGCTCCATGATAGGCAAAACGTGCTTGCATCCAAGAAACGCCGTTTTCAAGTTCAGTTCCATCTGTGCATCCCACGCCTCCTCTGGCATCGAAACCGGGTCGCCCGGTGCACTCCCGCCCACATTATTGACCAGCACATCAATGCGCCCGAACCGATCCAGACAGTCACTAACGGCCGATTGCACTTGCCCGCTGTCTGTCATATCGCAGGTTTTGCAAGCCCAGTTTTCATGTCCTTCATCCAGCATGGCTGCATTCGTGCCTTGCAGCGCACTGTCGTCCCTGTCCACGCCGAATACATGCGCCCCCTGGCGGGCCATCAACACTGCCGTCGCTTTGCCATTTCCCCATCCCGGCCCGGCCGCCCCGGCGCCCGCCACGAATACTACCTTTCCTGTCATATCAAGCATCGCTGCTCCTTTCATGCTTAGTGAACCGCTGTTGGGGTTACGCAATAAGCCCGACTTCGTTCGCTTTTATCAGCAACGCGACGTATTGAGAATAAATGCGCGCGTGTGCAAGCCCGCCACCCATGAACCACAGCCCCTGCTGTGGTGTTGGTCGAAACATATTGCTCAATTCGCCATCCTTGGCCAACCCCCAAACCGGCCCGATCTTATCGGCTATGTTTTCGCCCAGTAACTCGCGCACCACCTCGTTCTGGTTCTGGTAGCCTGTGGCCGTCACAAGCAGATCGGCCTTGTAAATGCGCCCGTCCTTCATTTTCAACCCGCTGTTGACAAAGCGCTCGATGTCTTCGTACTGGATCAGCCCGACCTGGCCATTGATGATCAGTTCCGAGCAACCGCAATTGAGGTAGTAGCCCCCAAAGCGGCGACGCAGTTTCATTTGGTGCCCGGTGTTATCTTCCCCAATATCCAATTTCATACCCCTGGCTCGAAGGCCTGCGATAAGCGCCTTATCCATTTCCAGCATTTTTTCGACAGCCAACTGGTAGCCACGCACTAGCAAAGGATAGGTACTTGCCGTGGCAATCAGATCGCAGTCCTCCAACGGCAGGCCTTCGTTGTAGTAAAGAGAATGATTGATTCCGGCAGCCTCGACACTTGCCACCGTAATGGAACCACGCTGTATCAGCGAGACATTTGCGCCGTGAGCGTGCAGATCCTGCGCAATATCGTGCCCACTTGTACCAACGCCCAGCACCAACGCCGACTTGCCTGTCCAGGCAGAACCGTCACGGTAGTCGTGCGTATGCAGGATTTGCCCTGCGAAATCCTCAAGGCCGGGGGCACGCGCCGGCTTGGGCTTTCCCACGATGCCATTTGCGAAAACAATGTGGCGGGGATGCAGGAGCCGTTCGGGATGGCCGCGCCGTTGAACGCGCGCCGACCAATGCCCTGCTGCTTCTTCGTAACTGGCGCCCTTGAACTCGGTGTCCGTCCAGACGTTGCACTCCATGGCCCAGGCATACGTTTCGAGCCAATTGCCAAGCATATCCTTAGGCAGATAGAGCGGCCAACTGGGCGGGAAAGGCATATAAGGCAAATGGTTAAGGGGAACACGGTTGTGAAGGGCCAGCGAGTGGTACCGGTTGCGCCACACATCCCCGACACGCTCCAGTCGTTCCACCACCAGAGTATCGACGCCCTGCAGGCGCAGCCGCGCCGCAAGGCTCAGTCCCGCCTGACCAGCGCCAACAATCAACACCGCAGGCTCTCTGTCTTCGAAAGCCCGCTCCCGTTGCCGCTTTTCTGTCCAGTTCTCGCCGCCAAAGGCGCGAGAGTATGCCTGCCCGCTGGGACGACGCCCATTGATAGGCTCTTCATACCCTTTCAGTTCGTCAAGAGAGGTCATCAGGACCCACGCCCGGTCCGGTTGATCTGCCAGGATTCTGACGATGCCGTGGCCCCGACCGACCCGGCTTTCAAACCCGAAGATCGCCTCTATAACATCGACGCCTGTCCGGGTGACGCGGCGCGGTGGCGTGCGGTTTGTATCCAACGCAAACATGCTGGTATGCGCGCTCATTTGGGCCTCAAGCAGGCCCTGGACAATCTCTTGGGCGCCAACATGAGGCGTAATGTTCCAGGTGAAAGCCAGCAGGTCCCGCCAATGGCTATCCGCAGCAAAAAGATCAAGAAGCTGCTCGCGATCTCCGGCACATAGCGAGGCCTCGAAACGCGATAGCCAATCCCGAACGATATCTGTATTCTCGATCAGCCGGGTTCGATCAAGGATCATGTCATCTTGCATCTGTGCTCCTGTATAGTGGCGTCGACAGAGCCTGGGATAGCCGGATAGCATGTTGGATTCTTTTCTACCCAGGCTTGTCGCCGTCAGGAAATTCTAGTTGTGACGGCGAGCTGGAACTAGTGATGTTCCCGGTAAACAATCTTGCTCCATACGCAAAGGCCATGAGAGTACGCAGGAAATACGACAGCTTCCCTGATTATGCAAAACACATTTTCAGTTTCGTGCCATATACAACGTAAATCCAATCCCTAGAATGATGCTATGACACGACATGCCAGTAACACACCAAAGGAGACAATATAATGAAAATGGATAGAAGGACATTTTTGAAAACAGCCGGCGCTCTCCCAATGATTGGACTGGGCACCACAGCGTACGCAGAGCAATATCCTTCCCGGCCTATAAAAATCGTAGTGCCGGCATCGGCAGCCACTTCCATCGACGTAGCTGCAAGATTTTTCACCGAACCCCTGTCACGAAAGCTCAAGACCCCCGTGGTGGTCGAAAACAAGCCAGGTACCGGCGGGCTGATAGCCTATGCCAGCACAGCCAAAACCCAGCCTGATGGCTATACGCTCATGCTTGCAGGAATTCCGATGTACTTGTTGCCCCTGTTATCGACGGGTACTGCCCAATTCGACGCCAGGGCGGACTTTACGCCAGTTACGCGAGTCGCCAGGGTATCTTTGGGCGTCGTCGTGGCGCCAGAGTCTCCCTATCAGACGTTAGATGACCTGATCCAGGCAATGAAGAAAAAGCCAAACGAACTGACCTATTCCTCCCAGGGGATTGGCAGTACAGCACATCTTTGTTCAGTGCTGTTCACGCACATGAGCCATACCAAAGCGCAACACGTGCCCTACAAATCTACCACCACTGCGACCACGGACGTAGCAGCTGGCCGAATAACATTTACGACTCAAACGGCACCCGCATTGCTAGGCTTGATCCAAAGCAGCAAATTGCGGCTTTTGGCAGTGACGGGAGAAGAACGCTGGGAACAGTTCCCCGACGTGCCTACCGTGCAAGAGGCAGGTGTCCCCGATTTCGAACTATCGTCCTGGCTGGACTTCGTGGCTCCAAAAGGAACACCTGAACCTGTCCTGCAATTACTCACGGATGAATTCAGCCAAATTGCGAATTCTTCAGAGTACAAAACATTCTGCAAGCAACAGATTATTTTTCCTGATGTCGTGGGCTATCAGGAACTTGCCCGGCAGATGCCCGACGAAGCAGCCAAATGGAAACGGATCGTCGATCTGTCAAAATCGAGCTGACTCACTTGCATCGCTATGCGCACTCCGACCGCAACGCCCCCGCTACTTCTATGCTTTCTGTACTGACCTTTTCCCTGAATACCAACGGCACCACACTCAGCACCCCGATCACCGCCAACCCGGCTCCTACCCACAGCGGGGCGCGCATGCCAAAGTCCAGGCTGATGCCCAAACCACCCAGCGCAGAGCCGGCGAACAGGCCGATATTAATCACAGAGGCATGCAGCGTGTTCACAAGCGGACTCGCATTTGCCGTCTTGATCACGCGTGTCACCATGGCAGGATTCAGCGCAACACCAGTCAGCCCGATCAGTATCAAAGCGCCCAGGGCGACAGGCTGCAGTTGTCCGAAAAGTGCGAATGCAATCAAGGCTGCTGTCAAGAGAACCTGTCCCCAGAACAGAACCTGCATGGTATGGCGGTCGGCCAGCCGCCCGACAACGAAATTGCCCACTACCGTTGCGGCGCCGTAAAGCATAAGCAGCAACGGGATGGTTGAGGCGTCATACCTGCTCACGTTCAGCAGAATCGGGGAAAAGTAACTGAAGGCCGCAAAGGTTGCGCCGATAATCAGGGCGCTGGTAGCGTATGCGGCCCACAGGCGACCGTTATTGAGCGAGGCCAGTTCTGCCCGCGCACTGATCCGCTGTGCAATACGCGAGGCTGGCAGCGTGATCGCCAGCACCACACCGGATGCAGCGGTCATTGCCGCCACCAGCCAGAACACAAAGCGCCAGCCTAAGTTTTGCTCCAGGGCCGTTGCAGCCGGCACGCCAAACACAGTGGCAAACATCAGTCCGCCGATCACGATGGCCGCGGCTCTGGCCATCTTGCCCGGCGGCACCATCTGGGCACAAATGGCCAGCGCCAGGCCGAAACATGCCGATGCAGCAACGCCACACAATATGCGCCCTGCCACCATGATTTCATATGTGATTGCGGCTGCGGCGGCCGATTGGCCCACCGTATATACCCCGATAAGCACCAGCAATGCGCGCTTGCGCGGCACGTTAAGTAGAGCCAGCATCAAGACAGGCCCGCCAATCACCATGCCCGCTGCGTAATAGGAGATAAGATAACCAACCTCAGGCACCGATACGTCCAACGCCTGCGCAAGCGAAGGCATCATGCCCGCCACCATGAATTCCGACGTGGTCAGGGCAAAAATCGCCATGGCCAGAAAATAAACAATGACTGGCATGCTGTGTTGCGCTTCGATCTTAGACATTGGCGCCGCCATCAATTACCATACTGGCGCCCGTAATCGAACGTGCGGCGTCACTGGCCAGGTAAACTGCCATGGCGGCGATCTCTTGGGGCGTATTGTAACTGGGGATGGCGCGCAAGCTGCGCTGCTCCTGGGCGTGGGGCCCGCTGGCCGGATTCATGTCGGTATCGGTCGATCCCGGCTGAATGATATTGACCGTGATCCCACGCGGGCCCAGGTCGCGCGCTGCGCCTTTGGTCAGTCCCCACACCGCAGCCTTGCTCATGGCGTATAGCGACATATTCGGCCTGGGCACCCGTGCAGCCAGGTTACTGCCGATATTGATAATGCGCCCACCGTCGGCCATGACCCGCGCAGCCTGCTGAATAGCCGCGAAGACGGCACGCGCATTGACACCCATTTGCCTTTCGTAGTCTTCCATTGTGAACTCGCCGGTCGGCTTCAGTTCAAAGACGCCAGCGTTATTGACCAAAATATCCAGTTGCCCGAAATGCTCAAAGGCGGTCAACACGGCCTTTTGCACTGCAATCGGATCTATGCTGTCAACCTGTAGCGCCAATGTTGCCGACTGCGCGCCGTGTTCTGCGCCGGCCTGGGCTTTGCGACGCAAGGCCTCGATCTCGCCCACCAAGTCTTGCGCCGCCTGGGACGAACTTGAGTAAGTGAAGGCCACTTGCGCGCCTTCTTTCGCCAGTTGACGAACAATGGCTGCGCCGATTCCCCGCGAGCCGCCGGTAACCAGCGCGATTTTTCCTGTGAGTAGCGACATATCCATTCCATTTTTTAGTGATCGTTATATAATCGTAATTTGAACGAGCATCCGCCGTCAACAGATTTTTTGATCAATCGTTATAAAATTTAATTATGATTACCAGAGGCCGCCCCCGCTCCTTTGATAGAAACGCCGTCTTGCGCGCCGCCATGCAGCTGTTTCAGGCTCATGGCTATGAAGGCACGTCTATGGCAGACCTGACCGCCGCCATGGGAATCCCTGCGCCCAGTTTGTACAATGCATTTGGCAGCAAGGAAGGTCTGTTCAGGGAAACCGTGGAATATTACGTTGCCCATGATGGTAGCGCGACAGCCCGTGCGTTGCGCGAAGAGCCCACTGCACGCCGCGCCATCCAGGTCATGCTGCGCGAGGCATTGGGCGCAGTATCCAACAAGAGCAAAAACCACGGCTGCCTGGTGGTGCTGGGCGCAGCCAATTGCGCCGAAGAACATCGCAATGTGGACGACTATCTGAAGGGACTGCGACAGGGAAACTACGAGGCTATCCGCCATCGGCTACAAAAAGCGCAGGCGGAAAAAGAGATCTCGGACAAGGTGGACACTTCGGCGCTCGCCAGTTTTTATGCAACGCTCATGAACGGGCTGGCCATACAGATGCGGGATGGCGTGCCACGCGATGTCCTTGAAAAAGTGGTGGAAACAGCCATGACCGCGTGGCCGGATCAAGGCTGATTCCTTTTTTTTGGCTAAGCGACTTGATTTTTTCCCTATTTCGGCAAATCAATATCCTGCATCACATATGACAACGTCTTGCCATGAGCGTCCATGGCAAGTGAAATCGTCACGCCGCCCCCCAGTGCGTTTTCAATCACAAAGTTAAGCGCTCTGAGCTTCGGCAGTTCGTATCGTGTCACCGGTCCGCCAACCAGATGCTGATAGGCCTGCATAACTCGTTCGACGGTCAAGTCGCGACGCAATCGCTCCCAAGCCGCAGCATCATAAGCAATAACCGAAACATTCGATGTATTGCCCTTGTCGCCGGCACGTGAATGCCCCAGTTCATAGACTTTGGTCATGCTGATCCTCCGTTCATGACAATTTCCGGGCGAACGTGCTCGCGCGGCAGCAGCAAGGATTTAACGCCAATGACTTGGCGCACCGTATTGGTGCCGCCCCCACCGCCAGCTGGTCCGTTCACGTTTAACGTCCTTACTTCAAACCCCACAGCCTCGGCTGCCTTGCGATCGTGGCTGCGTGCCGCGACGCGCAAGCGGACCTCATACGGTTCTGGCCGGTCGGGCAGCTCGCCGTGCAGGCTGGAAACCCCAATGTAATCGACTCGGATTTCGGGATATGTGAATCCTCGCAAAGTCAGACGTTCACGTACGATTTGTTCGGACATGCGCGCCCGAGCCAATGCATGCGGGCCGGCATAGCCAACCTCACCCTCGCCGATCCAGCCATCGTGGTAGCCAACCACGACTTTATAGCTGGGGGTGCGTGGGCGCCCGCGTGCACCCATCATCTGCACACGATTTTCGGCCAGCTGTGCAAATTCCGCCTGGGTAATATCAAGAACGCAATCGGGCGTGATGTAACTTGCCGGATCGTGCATTTCGTATAGGGCCTGCTCCGTGCAGGTGGCTATATCCAGTCGTCCGCCGGAGCCATTCACTTTGCCGAACCGGACGTTGCCGTCGACATCGATATCCGCAAAAGGAAATCCAATACGGGCCATATCCGGTACGAATTTACGAGGCAAGTCGGCGAAACAACCACCGGTCAGTTGAGCGGCGCATTCCATCAGATGACCTGCAAACGTACCGGCTGCAAGTCGCGTGTAATCGTCGTAAGACCAGCCCAGACCATGCAACATGCAGGCAAGGAAAAGTGACGGGTCGGCCACACGACCAGTCACGACAATCTGCGCGTTCTGCCTGAGCGCATCACTGACAATATCTGCCCCCAAATAGGCGTTCGCCGCCGCCAGGTGAGGCAGCAGTGACTCCACCGGCTCACCGCTTTCCAGCAAAGGCAGTTGTGGATTGGCGCGGATAACCTCGGTCACATCATCGCCGACAATAGAAGCAACATTTGGCGCTTCCAGCCCCAATTGCTGCGCTTGTTCACGAACAATCCGGGCTGCATATAGCGGGTTGGCGGCGCCCATATTGGTCACAATCCGTATCCCGCGCTGCATGCAGTCTGGCAAGACCATGCGCATGCGATCGACGAGATAGGGTGAGTACCCCGCTTCGGGATTTTTAAGACGGGTCAGTGTTTCACGGGCAATCGTCCGTTCAGCCAGGCATTCGAATACCAGATAATCGATATCACCATGTCGGGCCAATTCCAGTGCCGGCTCAAGACGGTCATCGGAAAAGCCCGAACCGGCTGCGACACGTATGCTTTTTTTTGTCATGCAATTACTCCAATTAATCCGCTTACTCCGGTTGGATGCCTGCGGCCTTGATGATCCTGGCCCATTTCTCGGTTTCAGAGGCCTGGAACCGCTTAAGGACCTCGCCATCACCAAAGGCCACTTCGGTGCCGGTTTTCTCCGTCAATTGCTTCAATTCTGGTGAATTCATCGCCTTCTTGAGCAATTGGCTTAACTGCGCCGTGACTTCAGGCGAGGCATTGCCCGGCAGATAGACGGCAGTCCAGTAAGACATTTCGTACCCTTTGACGCCGGCCTCCTCCATCGTCGGCAGCATGGGCAGGATTTCCAGTCGCCGCTGGCTGCTGACAGCGAGGCCACGCAACTTTCCGCTTTTGATAAGGTTGACTGCAGAAGAGGTATCGACAAACATCACCTGAAGCAAACCGCCCATCAAATCATTGAGCGCGTTTGGATTGCTTTTGTAGGGAACGTGGACCAGATCCACGCCAGCGATCTGCTTGTATAACTCGGAAGAAACACGTGACGAAGAACTACCGCTACCAAAATTAAGCCTGCCGGGTTCTTTCTTTGCCTGAATAGTAAAATCGGCGACCGTGGTAGCCGGAAAGTCCGGCTTTGTGACCATCACCAGATATCCTTTGCGCAGCAAGGCGACTGGCGTGAAGTCCTTAACCGGATCGTACGGCACGTTCTTGTATAAATGTTCGGCGGCGGCATGAGTGCTATTGGTTGTCAATAGCATCGTATATCCGTCAGGCTTTGCATTTGCGACATCTTGTGCAGCAATAAAACCGTTGCCGCCCGGCCGGTTTTCAACCACAACCGTGATTTTATCCGCTTGCCCCATCGCATGGGCCAGTGCTCGCGCAACCTGATCGGTGCCGCTGCCAGCGCCGAACGGCACAACCATTCTAATGGGCTTGGAAGGATAAGGCTGGGCTACGGCCGATTGAGCCATGGCGATGGACAGCGCAGCGCACAAGTAGAAAATCGATTTCATCAGGTCTCCTTGGATTAGTGGCAAATAAGCAAATGCGATAACTCGCCGGGCTTGCCTTCGTTGTCATTACTTGTGCGGACAGTGTAGATAGGGCACACTGATATCGGAAGTGAATTTATCTTATCAATTTGATGTTAATAAATTATCAATAAGCCGGAGTACCCGATGCGCTCAACATTGACTGTCCACGAATTGGAAGCATTTTTGTTGCTCGCAGAAACCTGTAATTTCCATCGCGCGGCTGAACGGTTCCATGTATCACAACCAGCATTCAGCCGTACCATCCAATCTGCCGAACAGAAATTGGTAACGCGGCTGTTCGACCGCAATACCCGCCAAGTAGGGTTGACGCGCGCTGGGGAAGAGCTATTGCCAATCGCTCGCCGCATTGTTGCCGAGTTCTACGATTCATTGAGCGATCTGTCTGAATTTGTAGCCGGGCGAAAGGGTCTGATCACGATCGCCTGCCTGCCATCGGCCGCTGCGCTACTGCCAGAAACCATGTTCAAGTTCGAACAGTCATATCCGCGAGTAACCATTTCATTGGTACCTCTATCGAACGAATTCGTGCGGGAGATGGTCTTTGACGGGCGGGCAGACTTTGGCATATCGGTTGCCCCAGGCCCACAGGGACAAGTCGTATTCGAACCCTTTACACGAGACGATTTCGTACTGATCTGCAGCCGCAAAGATCCCCTGGCAAAGCGCCGGCAGGTCGATTGGAACGTACTGGCCGAGCGCCCAATCGTCGCCAGTGGCTCGGCAAGCAGCATTCGCCCCATCGTAGATCAGGTGTATGCAGATCTTGGCTTGTCTATCCAGCCCAAGTACGAGGCAACAAATATTTCGGTGGTTGGTGCAATGGTGTCGGCCGGGCTCGGTATCGCGCCTATTCCCCGTTTGGCTTTGCGGCTGATGGATAGTACGGGGCTGGCGGTACTCAAGCTGGGTCGGCCAGTAGTGTATCGGGACATTGGGATATTGACGCGTAGCGGGCGCTCGCTATCGGCCGCAGCTACCAAGTTTCTGGATACATTGAGGATGCAGTAAAGGGGGCAGGTTCATGACCAGCGTCCGGCTATGCGACCCCGTCATGCGACAATGACAATTGAAACGACAAATAGGCCTCTGTCATATTTGCCCAATACAGAAGTAATCCGTGTCGAGTACTCGTCCGACTTACCGCTGGAGTCAATAATTGCTTTATAAACTGATTTTTTTCAGAAGCATTCAGTTGATCAAACGTGCAATTGAATAAACTGCCTGCCTTGTAGGCTTTCATATAAGGCCATAATCACCCAGCGGGTTTCAATGCCTTCGCATACTTTTCGCGATGCGACTGCTGCCCCTTCGCGTCAATTCCAATATCTCATTTCTTAATTTGTTTGCCTCAACAACCCCCTGCTCTGGGATCTATTTTCCAAGGTCAACCAGCTCTCGATATTCAATAAAGCGGCGGCGCTTTGTATTCTCATATAAAAGCGAATATCCTCTTCCGAATATCCTAAAATCAGCCCTATTTGCCGTTCTGCCTCTTCTGAACATCCATGTTTCCAGGAATGCTCCAGCAGCACGGTGCCTTGTGCTGCTCATTTTGAGTGTGCGCTCACACCAGGTTTGTTGGCTCGCCAGCAAAAAAGTGGTTGATATTATCAAACGCAGTTGCGAAATAACTTTCATAATTGTCTCGCTCTACATACCCCAAGTGCGGGGTACACAATACATTTGGCATATTAAGCAGCGGCGAGGCGGTGACCGGTTCCTCCTCATAGACGTCAACGGCAGCAAAGCCGGGAGCGCCATTAACCAGCGCATTCTGCAGCGCGCCGGTTTGAATCAGCTCTGCCCTGCTGGT
>NZ_JBQEAU010000082.1:0-6293 GCF_052108595.1 Advenella sp. | reverse complement strand
ATTGACGATCAACGCGTGGGTGCCCATTCTGGCTAGATCGGTTTCTTTTACGATACCCTGCGTCTCATCATTAAGACGGATATGCAGGGAAACGATGTCGCTTTGTGCAAAAAAATGTTCCCGGGAAGGCGCCACTTCAAAGCCGTCGGATCGGGCTTTATCTGTCGATCCTGATCTGCCCCAGACCCAAACGTTCATGCCGAAGGCTCGACCATATCGCGCAACCTGCTCGCCAATTCTGCCATAGCTCCATATGCCCAACCTGTGGCCGTGTAGTTTCTGACCAAGGCTTCCCTGCCACAAGCCCTGCTTAAGACGATTGGCCTCGGCCACGATATGCCGGCGGCTGGCCAGGATCAACGCCCAGGTAAGCTCTGCCGTCGCGGTGCCCGATCCGGCTCCCTGCGCCACGGCAATGTCCAGGCGACGGCAGGCCTCAAGATCAATGTGCCCTGCCACCTTGCCTATTTGACTGATGAGCTTTAACCGGGGCAATTGTCTGAGCATGTCTTCTGTCAACACCGTTCTTTCCCGGGTCAGCACCAACGCATCGGCGTGTGCAAAGCGTCGCACCAGTTCATCCGGATCTTTACAACTGTCATTGTAGACAGTCACTTCATGCGATCGCAGTTTTTTGAAACAGTCCAGATCACGAACGCAATCTTGATAATCTTCAGGAATGATGATGTGCATAGTAGGTCTATTGAATTTTCAGATTAAGCTTTTTGGCAATCCCATGCCAGGTTTTCAGATCTTCCCTAATGACTTGATTGAACGCTTCCACGCTATTGCCACCCGGTTCGATACCCATCGATTTAAATGTCTCTGCCACTCGAGGGTCGGCCAGTGCTTTTTTTACATGTTCATTTAGCTTGCTGATGATGGCCGGATCAGTTCCCGCCCGGGCGAGCAGGCCATACCAGGGATGAATCTCAAATCCCGGAAAACCTTGTTCAGCGATCGTAGGCACATCTGGCACCAGCGGTGAACGCTTTGCCGTGGGCACGGCCAACGCCTTGATTTTATTGTCTTTCAACAAGGGCAAGGCAACCGTAGTATCCAGAAAAATGGCGTGAATCCTGCCCGACAAAAGGTCCTGAATAGCGGGCGCAGCACCTTTATACGGCGTGTGCTCCAGTGCGATGCCCGCCCGGTCTTTGAACATCTCCATCGCCAAGTGCCCGGACGATCCATTGCCCGAAGAGCCATAGAAATAGGCGGAGGGCTTGGCTTTGACCATGTCAATGAATTCGCTCAAAGTGTTTACGGGCGTTTTTACATTGACCACGAGCAGATGCGAGATATAGCCCACCACAGAAACGCCGGTAAAGTCAGTGGTCATATCAAATGGAAAATCAGAACGCAGCGCCGGAGTCGTAACGGCCTGGATAGAAGGAAAAGCCAGGGTGTAACCATCGGCAGGTGCGTTGCGCACTTCACTGAGCGCAATGACACCTGTGCCGCCTGGCTTATTGATGACCACAATGGTCCGCCCCAGGTTCTCGCTCATGGGCCTCGAGATCGCCCGAGCCATCAGATCGGTCGGGCCGCCAGGTGCAAATGGCACCACAATCTTTATCGGCTTTTCAGGATAGCCAACTGCTTCTGCTGTTGCGGCAAATACCCGAGCAGCGAAAGGCAGGCCAACCATAGCCGCCGCGCCCTGGATCAGAATCGCTCTACGCTTGTCATTCATCTTCATTGTTATCTCCTTGTCATTGTCGTTTTATTATTCAAGAATTCTACCTTCCGCCTGACTGACAATCACAAGCGCAATTCCACTGGATGGAATTGCTGAGAAAATTCAAATGAACCGGGCTATTGATACGTTCGGTAGCCGCAACCAATAGCGCAATTTTTAAGCCGGGTCCTGCTCTTTATTTATGTCTTTGAAGGAGAGCGTTTCCTTCACAGCAAGATAGGAACTGTGTAACAACGATTTGGCGGCGTTCTCCGCAGTTGCACCGTTGCCATTGGAAACTTCTGCAACCACCGCTGCCCAATCGGAAGCTGACTGTTTTCTGCGCTTTTGTGTACGGAAGCTAACCGCCTTTTCTCTAATTGCAAAGCGCCATAGCGCCTGATCGCTCAGCGCCTCATACATCGTATGAAGACGTTTTATACCGCTTGCCGACATTAGAATCCGCTGCATGTGGACAGATATTTCCATGTAATCCACCGGCTGGGTTTTCGGGTCATTGGCTAACTTTTTCAATTGAGCAACACCAGCCTGTAACTGCTCCAGGGTATCTGGCGAATGCTTCTCCGCCACAAGACGCGCAGCCAATCCGAGCAATTGAGCACGAATAATAAAGATTTGCTCAATTTCAAGCGGGTCGAAGGCAGTCACCCGAACGCCATATCGCGGGATCCTTTCGGCCACACCGTGTCGCTCAAGAATCGACATGGCTTCCCGTATGGTGCTGCGGCTGACAGCAAAACGTTCCGCATAGGTCTCTTCCTTCATGCGTTCGCCTGGCTCGATGACACCTTCCTGGATGGCTTTCAAAAGCTGTTCTGCGACCTGTTCCGGCAATGTTTTTGCATGACGGCCGATCTGGATAGCTTCATTCTGAAAGTAGGCATCTTGATGTTTCATGCGATTCCTTTTTATGCAGTTTGTTCTATTTTAGCGACAATTATCTGGCTGCGGCCATAAATTTCGCCTAACATTTAATGTCGACAAAATACATAAAACAAGGTTAGTATTAAATAGATGTATTTATGCAAATTCTTATGGAGACGACAATGGCGCAAATTCAGATCAAACCCGTGGGTTATTCACTAGGCGCTCAAATAACCGGCGTAGATATCTCCAAGCCACTGACCGAACAGCAGATCCTTGACATCAAAGATGCGTGGACTCGGCACCAAGTACTGGTCTTCCCCGATCAGGACCTGAACCCCGAATCGCTACTTGCATTCAGCCGTAATTTTGGGGAGCTGGACAATTTTTCCAGCCAGCCATTTAACCGGCATCCTGATTATGATGAGATATTCATGCTTTCGAACAAACCGATTAATGGCAAGGTGCCTCCCGGCTCTACCGGAGGACAAAACTGGCATACGGACCTGTCCTATACAATCAGGCCAGCCAAAGCGACGCTTGTTTATTGCATAGAAAAACCTTCCGTGGGTGGCGATACGATGTTCGCTAATATGTACGATGCCTACGAAACACTGTCCCCTGTGCTGCAACAATTCCTGGATGGCCTGGAAGCCGTCCATGACGTCAATCTAATTACCGCAAAACGACCGCCGGAGATCGTCGCAGAGTTTGCCCGACTGAACCCGCCGGTCATCCATCCCGCCATTCGTACCCATCCGGAGTCCGAGCGCAAAGCGCTATACGTGAACCCCCGGACTCGCAGATTCGTGGGCATGACAGAAGCCGAAAGCGCCCCCCTGATTAAATACCTGTCCGAGCACGCTGTTTCTCCCAAGTTTGTCTACCGTCATCGTTGGTCTGTCCGAGATCTTGTGATGTGGGATAACCGATGCTTGACTCATTTGGCGGTAGGAGATTTCGATCGTTCGGAAATCCGCCATATGCTGAGAACATCAACGATGGGCGACTACTATGGACGCTACGAAGATGAAGCTACAGGAGCGGAAGCGATAAAAACCAAGGGCAACAAGGACTTGGCCAAGGCGCTATCGTTGTTACATGATTGATGCAATAGTGTCGGCGTTGGACGAGTAACGCCGGCAGAGAACATCTACCTATGGCAGCCTGCATAATAAATTAATAGGGAACGCTTATGAAAACCTGTATCAACGCCATACTGAAGACAATGGCAATTAGCGCGTCTGTAATTTCCACGGTATTATCCCCGACCTCAGTTTTCGCCCAGAATCCCATCCGTGTCATGGTCGGGTTTCCGCCAGGAGGCGCCACGGACGTGATGGCGCGCGCGTTAGCAAATGAACTGTCAAAACAGATGCATCGGGAGTTTGTTGTTGAAAACAGACCCGGGGCAAGCGGAAATATAGCGGCATCTGCAGTAGCACGCGCAACGCCTAACGGCGAATCTTTGCTGTTCGTAGCCAGTACTCACGCGACTAACCCATCCTTGTATTCCAACTTGAGCTTTGACGCAAAGAATGACTTCGCCACAATTGGTATGGTCGCCACTTCACCCTATGTTCTGGTCGTCAATCCCAAGTTGACGGTTAAATCGGTGGATGAGCTGACTGCCTATCTAAAGCAGCACCCTGGTGAAATTAATTTTGCTTCTGCAAGTGCTGGAACCGGTCAGCACTTGGCAGGCGAAGTCTATAAGAAAGATGCTGGGGTGAATATTCTTCATGTGCCCTACAAAGGAAGCTCAGCCGCACTTTCGGATTTAATTGCAGGAAGAGTGGAAATGATGTTCGATAATGTGGCCGTGATGATGCCGCATATAAAAAGCGGTGCACTGCGTCCGTTGGCGGTAACGTCTCAGCAGCGTTTCAAGGAATTTCCTGACGTGCCCACGATGGCTGAAGAAGGCTATGCCGATTTTAATGTTGTTAGCTGGTTCGCCTTACTAGCGCCCGCAAAGACGCCCGTTCAATATCTCGACGAATTAAACATCAAGGTCAATGAAGTACTCAAGAGCGAATCGTTTATCAAACAACTGGCTGAGTTTGGCGCAACCCCCAAGTCATCGACCAGGGAGCAATCAAATGCTTTCATTGATACCGAGATCACACGCTGGCACAAAGTAATTAATGACCTGGGATTGAAAATCAACTAATAGTGTCATCTGTCGAACCAGATATCTGGTCAGGCAAACTGCTGCCCGGGCGGTCAGCGCTTTTTTCACCGCGAATACCGTATGTGCTACTCACCGTATCCAAGATGAGCCATTGAGCTGTCTATGTTAAGCCCGTTCATGTACTGCTCGCCGGAGACATAGAGGAAAGCATAAATTTACCGATATACAAAGTCAGTTCTTGTAGACTCTCGCAAAAGGTCAATGCATCTACTCGTCCGAAACCAATCGTGAAATCCGGCTTTCTTGCGGAAAAAAGACCACATAGTTACCCCGTCAAAAACAAAAGACGCAAAAGCCGGGCGAATAACCTTGCGACTGCGTCTTTTGTCGCTCTTCCCGAATATCTCGGCAGAGCAAGTGAACAGATCAACTTACTTATTACTTGTAGCGTGCCATTGTGAAAAAATCGATTTCACTCCACGCGAGCACCGGAAATTTTCACCGCCTCGGCCCACTTGGTAATTTCCTCGTCGACAAACGTGCCAAACTGATCGGGCGAGGAAGGTTTGAATTCGCTGCCCGCTCCGATCATCTTCGCCTTGGCTTGTGGGTCGGCCATGACTTCACGCATGTCGGCAGCGATTTTTTCGATCAGTGCCTTGGGCGTACCCTTGGGCGCAAAAAAGCCTGACCATGGAGGTGCGGCAAAGCCAGGAAATCCTTGTTCCGCTACCGTAGGGTAGTCGGGTGCACTGTCAAAGCGATCGGCGGTCGTGAGCGCAACAATTTTCAGTTTGCCGCTTTTGGCATAAGCCTGTACTGCCGGCAGGCCGGTAATACCGACTTGAATCTGACCACCCAGCAAATCGGTCACCATTGGAGTGCTACCGCGATAGGGAATGTGCAATAGCTCAAATCCGCTGCGGTTCTTGAGCAACTCCATGCCCAAGTGCGACGCTGTACCATTGCCATCCGAGCCGTAGGAATACTTTCCCTCGTCCTCTGTCTTCAGGAGTTCGATCAACTCGGTCAGATTGTCAGCAGGGACCTTGTTATTGACCACGATGGCATTGGGATACAGCGTGGCCTGGGTAATGGGCTCAAAATCCTTGATCGGATCGTAGCGCATATTTTTATAAAGCGAGACGTTGATCCCATGGGATCCTGTCACGCCCAGAACCAGTGTATAACCATCCGGCTTTGAGCGAGCCACGTATTCCGAACCGAGATTACCACCGGCACCCGGACGGTTTTCAACAATAACCGATTGATCCCACTTTTTGGCAAGCCCATCGGCAACCAGGCGCGCGGTAATGTCCGTGGCGCCACCGGCGGGAAACGGAACAACGATTGTAACGGGACGCGAGGGATAGCCCGCCACGCCATCATCAGCCGCCGCGCCGGTCATTGCAAATATACCCAGCGGCCCGGCCAGTAAACCCAGCGCGGTGCTTTTGAGCAGAGTACGACGCAAGCTGGCGCCGGCAGTGAAGAACTTTCTCATATTCGTGTGTCTCTCTGTGCGTGAATCAATGTAGTTAATAAAAATGTAAAACAGAACGGATCGCCGCTATATTGCGGTATATCCCCCAT
>NZ_JBQEAU010000081.1:0-21658 GCF_052108595.1 Advenella sp. | reverse complement strand
CGGATATGACAACGGCCCGGGCATTGCGGCGTGACATCCATGCTGCCGCAGAGCGATTTCCTGAAGATGTTCAGGAATTGCAGGCCTATTTTGAAGATGCGCGACCAGGACAGGCTGTGCGGGCGGTGCCGGGCACCGGATTGCGTGTCCCCTTGTGGCTGCTGGGCTCCAGTCTGTATAGCGCCCAACTGGCGGCGCACCTGGGCCTGCCCTTTGCATTTGCATCGCATTTTGCGCCTACCGATCTGATGCCCGCATTGTCGGTCTACCGGACCATGTTCCAGCCATCTGCCTATCTGGAAAAGCCGTATGCGGTGGCCTGTATCAACGTCATTGCCGCCGATACGGACGAAGAGGCCCGGTTTCACTATACTTCCATGCAGCTGGCTTCGGTGCAGCTGTTCCGGGGCAAGCCGGGCAAAATGCCGCCTCCGGTTGACAATATCGATGCGTTGGTCACGCCCATGGAAAAGGCTAGTGTCGAGCAGAAGCTGGCTTATTCCATGGTCGGATCGCCCGCCACTGTACAACATGGCATAGAGCGCTTCATTGAGGCCACCGGCGTCAATGAGCTGATGATCACGTCGCGCATATATGACGTGCAGGCCAGGCTGACCTCCCTGGCCCTGACGGCGCCCGTATTCAACCCAAACGTCAATATAAACGCCTGAGTTCAACTCATCGGGCTCGCCGCATGCAGGCGAGCCTGGCAATTTGTGTGCATTGCAACAACTGTTTTTCATCTATGCGCTATTTTGGTGCAAAGATTGCATGAAAGTTGTGCTGCGCACTAAATATTTGGCTTTGGGCTATTTTCACTTGAATTTAAAGCGTGTATGATTTAGGTATCCTCATGCAATTCGATTCATGGGTCTTAGCATCTTGATTTTTAAGAAAAAATCTCTATATAACTCGTATTGAAACGTAAATAACTCTTGCCTTTCTTAGGGTTTTCCATCACACTATATGGCTATGGTCACTAAAGTTCTTTTTGTATGCATGGGCAATATTTGTCGCTCTCCCGCTGCGGAGGGGGTCTTTCGTCGCCTTGTCGAAGAGGCGGGCTTACAGGACTCCATCACGACAGATTCGGCCGGAACTCAGGACTACCATATTGGTGATCCTCCGGACGGTCGTGCCCAATTGGTGTCAAGAAAGCGCGGCTACGATATTTCCCAATGCCGCGCCCGACAGGTCACTCCCAATGATTTCAAGGAGTTCGATCTGATTCTTGCAATGGATTGGGATAATCTGTCGTATTTGCAGCAACTTTGTCCGAAGCCGCAACAGCACAAGCTGATGCTGCTTATGCGATTTGCCAACGACTACGAAGAGGCGACGGTGCCGGATCCCTATTATGGTGGTCTGGACAGCTTCACACGTATGCTCGACTACCTCGAAGACGCCTGTCAGGGCGTGTTCGAGATCATCAGCAAGCGCGTCAAGCAATATCAGGCGGCTTAAGGCTTATGTAGTATCACTGCACGCTCAGGGCTCTGACACCTTGCATACGGGCCGTCTCGCGCCGAACACCGAACCGGTAGCGCTTGCGGTCCAGGGGGTAAGCAGTCAATCTGACACCCCCGGGTTTTATGCCCGGTTACTCAACGACGGGAAAAGCAGTTTCAACCTGTTTGTCTTCCTGTCTATTGACTCCCCAGCCGGCATTTCCTCTCCCTGTACGGGCATTTCGCAACACCTTTTTATTGCATCGCATTAATCCCTAGTAATTTACTAGGGATTTTGCTATACTTGAGTAAATTACTAGGTTTATTGGCAAAGGATTCGCTATGCGTCTTACTACAAAAGGTCGTTTCGCTGTTACCGCCATGATTGATCTCGCTCTGCGCCAGAATGGCGGGCCAATTACCCTTGCGGCAATCAGCCAGCGGCAGAATATTTCCCTGTCCTATCTGGAACAGTTGTTTGGCAAGCTGCGTCGTCACGAACTGGTCGACAGTGTGCGCGGACCCGGCGGGGGTTACACCCTGGCCAAGTTCGCCCGCGAAATCACCATTGCAGACATTATTTTTGCGGTTGACGAGCCCATCGACGCCACCAGCTGTGGCAGCAAGACAGACTGTTCAACCGGCAAGAACGGGTCACTCAGCGGCAAATGCATGACGCACGACCTGTGGACCCGATTGAATCGTACTGTTGTGGATTATCTGGACTCGGTTTCCCTGCAGGATCTGGTCGATCAGCAGCGCATGCGCCAGCTTGAGCACCAGACCGATTCCCCAGTTGTACAAATGAAAAAGACACCTGATGCCCTGGCATCTGTTATCGCTTAATCAGTGGAGTATAGAATGCTTAAATTACCCGTTTATCTGGACTATTCAGCGACCACCCCGGTAGATCCTGAGGTAGTTGAGAAAATGGTGCCATGGCTTTATGAAGAGTTTGGCAACCCCGCCTCGCGTAGTCACTCTTTTGGCTGGACAGCAGAAGAGGCTGTCGAAAACGCCAGAAAGCAGGTAGCTGATCTGGTCAACGCCGATCCACGTGAAATCGTGTGGACATCCGGCGCAACAGAATCAAATAACCTGGCGATCAAGGGCGCCGCCAATTTCTACAAAGAACGTGGCAAGCACCTGATTACAGTGAAAACCGAGCACAAGGCTGTGCTCGATACGATGCGGGAACTGGAGCGTCAGGGGTTTGAAGTGACCTACCTGAACGTCCAGGACAACGGCCTGATCGATATGGACGTTCTGAAGGCGGCCATTCGCCCCGATACCATACTGATTTCAGTCATGTTCGTGAATAATGAAGTTGGCGTCATCCAGGACATTCCTGCCATCGGTGAGCTGTGCCGTGAAAAAGGCATCATTTTCCACGTGGACGCAGCCCAGGCTACCGGCAAGGTAGATATTGATCTGGCCACGCTGAAAGTGGACCTGATGTCCTTTTCAGCGCACAAAACAAACGGCCCCAAAGGTATCGGCGCCCTGTACATCCGTCGCAAACCGCGCATTCGCATTGAAGCGCAAATCCATGGTGGCGGTCATGAACGAGGATTCCGTTCCGGCACGCTCGCGACCCACCAGATCGTGGGCATGGGTGAAGCGTTCCGCCTGGCCAAGGAAAAAAGCCATACCGAAAGCGAACGTATTCGTGCGTTGCGTGATCGCTTGTGGAATGGGTTGTCCTCGATTGAAGAAGTGTATCTGAACGGCGATATGGAAAAACGCGTGCCGCATAACCTGAACGTCAGCTTCAATTACGTGGAAGGTGAGTCGCTCATCATGGCAATCAAGGAGCTGGCCGTATCCAGTGGTTCTGCCTGTACCTCTGCCAGCCTTGAGCCATCTTATGTACTGCGTGCGCTGGGTCGCAATGACGAATTGGCACACAGTTCCATCCGATTTACCATCGGTCGCTTCACAACCGAAGAAGAAATCGATTACGCTGTCGAACTCATCAAGTCCCGGGTCGACAAACTGCGCGATATGTCTCCCCTGTGGGAAATGGCCAAGGAAGGCATCGATCTGGACAGTGTTCAGTGGGCAGCGCATTAACAGTTTCAGGAGAAATTATCATGGCATACAGCAACAAAGTTCTTGATCACTATGAAAATCCTCGTAACGTAGGTTCGTTCGAGAAAGGCGACGAGTCTATCGGTACCGGTATGGTTGGCGCTCCGGCTTGTGGCGATGTGATGAAACTGCAGATCAAGGTCAGCCAGGACGGCGTGATCGAAGACGCACGCTTTAAAACCTATGGCTGCGGTTCTGCCATTGCCTCCAGTTCGCTGGTTACCGAATGGGTAAAAGGCAAGACGCTGGATCAGGCGCTGGACATTCGCAATAAGCAAATTGCCGAAGAACTGGCACTGCCACCGGTGAAAATTCACTGCTCTATTCTGGCTGAAGACGCCATCAAGGCGGCAGTTCAGGATTACAAAGACAAACATACAGGTTAAGCACAATGGCAATTACCTTATCTCCGAAAGCGGCGCAACACATTGAACGCTACCTCCAAAAGCGTGGTAAGGGGATTGGTCTGCGCCTGGGTGTACGCACTACCGGCTGTTCCGGTATGGCGTACAAACTTGAATATGTTGACGAACCGGATGTGGCTGACGAAGTATTTGAAAGCCACGGTGTGAAAGTCTTCGTAGAAGCGAAAAGCCTGCCCTATATCGACGGCACCGAGCTTGATTATGCCCGCGAGGGATTGAATGAAGGTTTTAAATTCACCAATCCCAATGAAAAAGCAGCCTGCGGCTGCGGCGAATCATTTACGGTGTAAACGTGACAGAGCAGGCAGCATCGCATTTCTCGTTATTCGGTTTACCTGAGCAGTTCGCCGTGTCATTGCCCGACCTGGAACAGACATGGAAAATCGTGTCTGCCAGGGTGCATCCCGACCGTTACTCCACAGCATCGGCTGCCGAGAAACGGATCGCCATGCAATGGTCATCGCGCATCAACGAAGCCTATCAGGTCCTCAAAAATCCGCTGGCGCGGGCACGCTATTTGTGTGAACGGGCAGGGGCCGACATTGGCGCCGAAAACAATACGGCCATGGCCCCGCAATTTCTGATGGCACAGATGGAGTGGCACGAAGCGCTGGATGAGTTACGCGACCGGCCTGATGCACAGCGCGTGCGCGAATTTTTGCACACGCTGGAGCAGGCCGAGACCGACTTGTATGCGCAGTTGCAAACGCTGCTCGATGTCCAGAAGGACATCCCGGCGGCAACCGCAAAAGTGCGCGAAGGCATGTTCATTTCGAAAATCCATCAGGACGCCAAAGCGTTGTTGCGTCAACCTAAATAGAATTTTCAAAGCATGGCACTCTTACAGATTTCCGAACCCGGAGACTCTCCGGTCCCCCATCAACGTCGTTTCGCTGTTGGTATTGATCTAGGCACGACCCACTCGCTGGTTGCCGCAGTGCGCAACAGCATTCCCGAAGTCCTGGCCGACGAGAACGGCAAAGAGCTGTTACCGTCTGTTGTGCGATACCTGGATGACCAGGGCGTGGAAATTGGCTACCCGGCCGTTCGCAAGCAAAACACCGATCCGTTGAACACGCTGGTTTCCGTCAAACGGCTTATGGGCCGCTCCTATGACGAAGCGATCAGCATGAAATTGCCCTATGAGTTTTCTCCAGGCGAGGGTACAGTGCGCATTCGTACTCGCCAGGGTGACAAAACACCGGTAGATGTCTCGGCGCAGATCCTGGCCAAATTGCGTCAGCGTGCCGAAGATGTGCTGGGCGACGATCTGGTGGGTGCGGTCATCACCGTGCCGGCTTATTTTGACGATACACAGCGTCAGGCAACCCGCGATGCCGCACGCGTGGCGGGCCTGAACGTATTGCGCCTGCTGAACGAACCGACAGCGGCAGCGATTGCCTATGGGCTGGATAATGCCTCCGAAGGGATGTTCGCTGTGTACGATCTGGGCGGCGGCACATTTGATATATCCATACTGCGCCTGAGCAAAGGCGTGTTTGAAGTGGTTGCCACTGGTGGTGACACGCAACTGGGTGGCGACGATTTTGACGAAGCCATAGTGGCCGATATCATGAAGCACCACAGCCAGGAGCA
The DNA here is from genome assembly GCF_052108595.1 of Advenella sp. Classification (NCBI taxonomy): domain Bacteria; kingdom Pseudomonadati; phylum Pseudomonadota; class Betaproteobacteria; order Burkholderiales; family Alcaligenaceae; genus Advenella; species Advenella sp. Next base: position 16,098 of record NZ_JBQEAU010000081.1, on the reverse strand, counting down.
ACTGACTGTCGCGGATCGCCGGCTTTTGCTCAGCCGCGCGCGTCAGATGCGGGAAAAACTCTCCGGCGCCACCAAGGCTGCCTTTGAGGTGTCATTGTCCAATGGCCTGAATATTGACCAGATGTTCCCCCAAAACCATTTCGAAAACATCAGCCGTCATCTGATTACACGGACGCTGACGCTGGTAGACGACGTGCTGCACAGTGCCGGGCTTACCCTGCAACAGATCAATGGCGTGGTGCTGGTTGGCGGTGCGACTCGTATGCCGGTCGTGCGTAACCGCGTGCGCGAGTATTTCAATCAGCAACCGTTGACTGATCTGGATCCGGACAAAGTCGTGGCGCTTGGCGCAGCGCGCCAGGCGCATTTGCTGGCAGGCAACCGCGCCCCTGGCGAAGATTGGCTGCTGCTGGACGTGACGCCGCTGTCGCTGGGTTTGGAAACCATGGGCGGCCTGGTCGAGAAAATCATTCCACGCAACAGCACCATTCCAGTAGCCCGCGCACAGGAATTTACGACCTACAAGGATGGGCAGACCGCCATGAGCATCCATGTGTTGCAGGGCGAACGCGATCTGGTCACCGATTGTCGCTCATTGGCGCGTTTTGAACTGCGTGACATCCCACCGATGGTGGCCGGTGCAGCGCGCATCCGCGTGACTTTCCAGGTGGATGCGGATGGACTGCTCAGTGTCAACGCGGCTGAGCAAAGCACCGGCAAAGAATCGCAGATTACCGTCAAACCCTCTTATGGTTTGACCGACGAACAGATTACCGCCATGTTGCAGGAAAGCATGCAGAATGCCGGCGAAGATTCAGAGCAGCGCATGCTGCGCGAACAGCAGGTAGATGCACGCCAGTTGATCGACTCAGTCAAGGCCGCCATGGAAAAAGACCGTGACCTGTTGAGCGAAGAGGAAATTCGCGACATTTCCGAGCACATTCAATCGCTATCGGGTCTGTCCGATACCGATGATATAGTCGATTGGCGTGACGCCACTGACCGGTTGGCCAAGGCCACCGAAGATTTTGCTGCTCGTCGCATGGACAGAAGCATTCGCGATGCGCTCGCCGGCAAATCGCTTAACGATATCGCTTAACGATCTCATAACGGACCCAAGTTTATGCCCAAGATTACCGTATTGCCGCATCCCGATGTCTGCCCGGAAGGCGCCGTCATTAACGATGCACCAGAAGGCACATCCATTTGCAGGATTTTGCTAGACAATCATATTGAGATCGAACACGCCTGCGAACTGTCCTGTGCCTGCACCACCTGCCACGTCGTGATCAAGGAAGGTTTCAATTCAATGGAAGAAGCCACTGACGACGAGGAAGACTTGCTGGATAAAGCCTGGGGGCTGACCCCGGTATCGCGATTGTCATGTCAGGCAATGGTGGCCGATCAGGATCTGATTGTGGAAATTCCCAAGTACACTATCAATCATGCCAAGGAAAACCACTGACAGGTAGCCGCTAGCTGCCTTGCCAGCTGACCAGGAACGCCCCTGAATCCATTTGTGATTTTCAGGGGCGTTTTTTATTCTGGGCGCGCTGTGCCACGCCTTGGCATGGTGACTTGCCTGTAGGGTCGCGCGAGGTGATTCAAGGTGATTCCAAGGCGTTCAAAGTCAGCCGTAGTGTCGAAGAATGTTGATTTTTGGCAAGATCATGACATGACCTGCGGTGCCAGCTGCATAGCGGACTATGGGTGATTATTCCAAAAATGGATTGCTTCAGAAACGGATCATTTTGAAAATGAATCACCTCATAAGAGGATCATTTCAAAAGCGGGTTGCTTCAAAATAATATGGGGGTAGATGACGCCCAGCAGGCCTGTGACCATTGTAGGCGGGAGCACCTGCGGATTTGTGCGGACTGGAGGCGTAGCGGTGGCCAATGCCCGGCAAATCACAAACAGCAGTAATACAAACATAGCCCACGCTTTAAACCTCATGGGCCACCCCTGAGCCTGGTTTACTCACATTCCTGTTGGGTTGATTCGGGCTCATATAGTCGTCTTTTGCTCTCAACGTTGATGTGAAGGATGCACCTGTCTTGCCGGGACAGCGTCCTATGCAGCGTTTGATTAAAAATCCGAAAGCGGTCTTGGCTTGTGCGTTGGCAAGACCATTAAGTTGCGGCAAGTGCAGGCCGGAATGACCATGCTGCAAGTACCCAAGTATGACGCATGTGATGCGAAATCGAATTGACACGGATCAAGAAAAAGGCCACCGCAGGTGAAAATTTATTAGCAGTCAGCCTCGTGGCAGGATTGGAGAGGCTGGCAACGAGTGCCGACGCTGCCGAATGCCAGATATCAGTCATGCAGGACTAGCCTGTATGGCATGCCAATGTCGGTTCACGAATGCTGGTTCGGCATTTTTGCATTCAATGAACCAGTGTCCTTCTAAACAGCCGAAGCAGGCATGCAATTGAGCGCTTCTGGGTGGACCTTCGGCCGGCGTAGCGCAGTCCGACTCAGTTCACCGGTTGAGCAGTTCGATTGCGAATAATGACGCCATCCAGTGCCAGTACCCCTTGTCCTTCAGGTAATGCAAGAATCGGATTGATATCGATTGACTCAATATACTCACGCTGCTCATAAGCTAGTCTAGAGAGAGCGACCAGTGTGTCGGCAAGTGCCGCAATATCCGCCGGGCCCTGACCTCTGGCGCCAGAAAGCAATGCTGTTGCCCGAATTTCCTGAATCATTGAAAGGGCTTGCCCACGGTCGAACGGAGCAAGGCGAAAACTCACATCTTTCAGGATTTCTACAAAAATGCCTCCCAGCCCGAACATGACGACGGGGCCGAAAACAGCGTCACGATGCACGCCCATAATGCACTCGATACCCCCATTGCGCATGGGTGCAACCAGTACGCCGTCAATTTTCGCCTGCGGCATTTTAGATTGCACAGACGATAATATGTCGTCGTAGGCGTGTGAGACTGCTTGGTCGCCTTTGATGCCAAGCTTGACGCCGCCCACATCGCTTTTGTGCAGGATGTCGGCCGATACAATTTTCATCACGGCCGGACTATTCCACCGGCGGGCAATGGCTTGTGCTTCAGACGCTGAGTTTGCAACGGCAAACGGGATGACCGGGATTGTGGCATTGTTCAGCAGTGCCAATGAGTCTGCTTCATTTAGCGCGCCGACGCCTTCGGGCGGACTCACAGAAGACTGTTCGTCAGTCACTGCCGGGATCATTGCCGGCCGGTGACGCATGATTCTGGAAAGGGTACGGATTGCCACGCTTGGATCAGCAAACACCATCGACCCGCTTTGTTGCAGCACGTTTTTGCGTTCGGGTGGTAGCAGGGCGCTGATCGTCAGCGGTATATCAGGGTACTCAGTATGAAGCACGCTGACCAATTCCTGCAAATAGGGCCACAGTGTTTCCGAAGATCCGGCTGCCGCCAGAAAAATGGCCAAGGCGCCGTAGTTGCCAGTCGAAAGCAGATCGCGGCTGGTATCCAGAAGGATAGACAGGTCGGTCAGCGCATGGCCGGTCACATCGACAGGATTATTCGCACCTGCAAACGGAATACGGGCCAGTAGCCTGGCTTTCACTTCATCAGGCGGCGTTGGCAGGTTCAGCCTATGTTCATCTGCTTCATCGGCCATCAGTGCGCCGACACCGCCGGATATGGAAATAATGGCCAGGTTATGGTTGGCCGAACGGCGAGGCCATTTGCTCAGCGCCTGTCCCACGTTGAAAAATTCTTCAATTGTGTAGGCCCGAATTGCGCCGTACTGTTTGAACAGCGCGTCATAAACCGCATCATCACCGGCGAGCGCCGCGGTATGCGAGGCGGCAGCCAGAGCCCCCGAGTTTGTCCTGCCGATTTTGGTCACAACCACAGGCTTGCTGGCATTATTTGCTGCCGCCAGTGCACGCTTGAGTTTGTCGCCATTTTTGCAGCCTTCGATATAGGCCATGATAACGTTGGTATCGGGGTCGTCGACCAGCCATTGGATGCAATCGGCAACATCAAGATCGCTTTCGTTTCCGGTACTGATCCAGCATGACAGGCCGAGATGGCGTTCGCGTGCCAGGCAATAGGCATACGCGCCGAAAGCGCCGCTTTGAGTGACCATGCCGACGTCGCCCGCCGGCAACCGGCCGTTGAGCGGAGCAGGGGAGAAGGTTGCATAGGTATGAGTGCGAACATTGATAAAGCCAAGACAGTTCGGTCCCAGCAACCGTATGTGCCGCTCCTGCGCAAAGGCACGAAGCTGTTGTTGCAATTGAAAGCCGGCATCTCCCACCTCGGCAAATCCGGAGCTGAAGATCACTGCGTTGCTAATCTGCCCAGGCCGGGATTTTTCAAGAGCAGCAAGTACATGGGCGGCGGGGACGGCAACAATGACAAGGTCAATCGCATCGTCGATATCGCTCAGACAGGCATGGCAGGGCAGGTCGTAAATCGTATCCTGCCTGGGGTTAACCGGATAAATTTTTCCGGCATATCCGGCCTCAAGAAGAAGCGCAATGGGTACGGCCCCCGATTTACCGGCCGTATTGGACGCGCCCAGAATGGCAATGCTCTTGGGCGAAAACAGAGAGTTCAGTGTCTGGCATGTATTCATATTAAGCATATCAACTAGGGGCTTCAAAGTGCCATGTCAATGACATTGCGACCGGTTGTCTTGCGTTCCAGCATTTGTTTCGTCACCTGTGGCAGGCTGCGCAGTGATACCACCTGGCAGATATCATCCAGATGATCGGGACGATAGACCGTAGCCAGCTTGTCCCAGATTTCCCTGCGCAGCGCCATCGGGCCGCCCGCGTTGATACCCAGCAGCTTGACTCCTCGCAGAATGAAAGGAAATACGCTGGTAGAAAGGCTGGCACCACCAGCGTTGCCGAAGGCGGTGATAATGCCTTCCGGTTTTGTTGTTCGGAGCAGCCAGGCCAGGACCGGGCCGCCCACCGAGTCAATGGCACCGGCCCACTGGCCGGAAGCAAGCGGTCCGTTCGGTGCAAGATCGGGAACCGCCATCACTCTGGCCGCACCAAGCTTTTTGAGATAATCATGCGCCGCGTGCTTGCCGGTGATGGCGACCGCCTGATAGCCGCAATGATTTAATATGTCAATCGCAATGCTGGCGACGCCACCTGTCGCACCGGTGACAGCGATTTCGCCTTGATCGGGGCATAATCCGCACATCTCCATCCAGTGCAGTGCCAGTGCCGCAGTGTATCCGGCAGCGCCAAGCGTCGCTGCCTCGCGCAGGCTGAGTCCGGCAGGCAAGGGCAGAACCCAGTCGGACGACACACGCGCATACTGTGCATGCCCGCCGTCGTGCTCGACACCCAGTCCGAAGCCGTGGACAACCACAGGATCTCCTTCTTTCAGTTGGCCGTTCGCAGATGAGACAACGTGCCCGCTCAAATCAATGCCACTGATGCGTGGATAATCCCGGACAATTTTTCCCTGACCGTTTGCAGCGAGTGCATCTTTATAGTTCACCCCGGCGAAAGCCACTTTGATGACGGTGTCGCCTGGCGACAGGTCATCAACCTGCAGTTGCCGGATATGACTTTCGGGCGGCGTCTGCGCACCCGGAATTTCCAGGCGAAAGGCTGAGAATGAAGTCATGCTGTTTCCTTATGGAGTGGTGGACGACTGTAAAATACGACGTGCCAGGAACGCGCGGTGCAGCTCATTGGCACCATCGTAAATGCGAAACGGACGTGCTTCGCGCCAAATGCACGACACAACGGTGTCATCCGATACGCCAAGCGCGCCCATCATCTGTACGCATCTATCGGCAACCCGGCCGACAGCTTCCGATACGAATATCTTTGTCATTGCAGATTCATTTTTTACCGACGTATGCTGATCCATTAGCGTGGCGCATTCCCGTGTCATGAGCCGGCTCGCATGCAGATCTATATGGGAGTCGGCAATCATGGCTTGAATCTGCTGCAGGTCCGATAAACGGTTACCAAAGGCGTCTCTTGTCTGCACATAGTCTTGCGCAATTTCCAGGGCACGCCTGGCCCGGCCGATAAATCGCATGCAATGTGAAAGACGAGCCGGTTCCAGGCGCAGTTGAATGTGCTTCATCCCCATGCCAATCTGGCCCAGCACGGCGCTATCAGGGACATGGCAGTTGTCAAGCAGGATTTCTGCATGCCCGCCAATTTGGTAACCGGTGACGGTCGCGATATCCCGGGTGACACGATAGCCAGGCGTGTTAGTGGGAACGATAAACAGCGTCACACCCTCGTTCGTTTTTGCGGGGACAATGGCGAAATCGGCAGCAACGCCGCCACTGATGAATTTTTTGTGCCCATTGATCAGCCAGCCGTTTGTGCTCCGTGTTGCCTTGGTTTGCAACATATTGGGGTCAGAACCTGCGCCGGGCGCCGGCTCGGTCATGGCAAAACACGCACGCTTTTCACCGCGGGTCAGTGGTCCGAGGTAGGCCTGTTTTTGTTCTTCGGTGCCAAGATGCAGCAGGGTCAGCATATTCGGCTGATCCGGTGGCGCGCAATTGAGCGCAAGCGGACCGAGCATGCCGCGACCCGCCTCTTCAAAAACCTCGGCGCATTCGATCCAGCTCAAGCCGAGCCCACCCCATTCGCGGGGTAACTGCGGGCCGTAGATACCTGCTATCGTGGCTTGTGCACGCAGTTGCCTGCAGGCGGCATCCAGTTGAGCAACATTTTTTTCCAGCGCTGGGTGCTCAAGGGGTATCGCTACCGTATCGATAAAGTGCCTGACTTTATCCCTGAGGGACTCTTTTTTTTCATCCAACATAAGTCAATATGTCCTGGTTCAATTTTCTAGATGCAGATCGGCCTCACGAACAATGGCTTGCCATTTTTCGGATTCCTCGTGGATGTACCGCGTAAATTGTTCTGGTGTCCCGCCGACGGTGTGAATACCTTGTTGAAGCAGAAAGTCTTGTACCGATTTATCTTTGACCACGTCGTTAATCTGTGTATTCAACTTGCGGATCACCGCTGGCGGGGTGCCGGCCGGTGCAAGGACGCCCCACCAGGATGCCGCAACCACGGGGATGCCCAGTTCCTTGAGCGTTGGTATATCCGGCAGGGCAGGGCTGCGTTTGTCGGCGGCGATGGCCAATGGCACCAGGCGGCCTGCCTTCACCTGTCCGTAAGCGGGTGCCAGATTGTCAAAACTCAAGGGGACCTGATTGCCGGCGGCCGCAACGACGGCTTCGGCGCTACCCTTGTATGGCACATGTTGTAAATGCAGGCCTGTTTTGCGATTGAAGATTTCAGCTGCCATATGTGGAATGCTGCCAACCCCCGCGGTGGCATAAGATAAAGCCCTGCCTTGTTTGCTTTGGGTCCGAATGTCCTGAACCTTTTTGACGCTGGCATTGGGGCTGGTAAAGATGTAAACCGGCACATCGGTTGCCAGCACGACCGGTGTCAGATCTGTTTTTACGTTATAGGGTAGCGTTTTATAAAATGCAGGATTGGTAGCCAGGTTTGCAGTGCCCATTAGCAGGGTATAACCATCGGGCTTGGCACGGACCACGTAGCTGGTGCCGATCTGCGTCGCACCACCTGCCTTGTTTTCGACAACAACCGGCTGCTTCAGTTTCCCGGCGAGCTTTTTGGCTATGATACGTGCCGCCGTATCCGTACCGCCGCCGGCGGCGTACGGAACAACAAGTGTGATTGGTTTGTTCGGATAGCCATTGGCCTGCACCAATGCAGGAAGCCCGGTCGCTGCAGATAGGGCGACGAGGAGAATCGTGTTTTTCATATCATGACTCCGGCGGTCTGTTAATTGACGCTGACATTGGTCTGTTTGATCATATCGGCCCACCAACGTGTTTCTTCACTGATCTGCTTCGCAAAGGCTTCTGGCGTATTGCCTTCGGGCTCTGCCCCCAGTTCGGTCAGGCGCTTGCGAATGTCGGGACGCTTTAACACTTGTATTGCCGCGTCATGCAGAGCCCGGACAATGGGCTCCGGAGTGCCTTTGGGTACCATCAGGCCCTTCCAGGCCATGATGACATAGCCATTGATACCCTGTTCTTCAAATGTAGGAACATTGGGCAGGGCCTCGGCTCTTTTTGAACTGGGCACGCCCAGTGCGTGAAGCTTTCCGCTAAGCACATGGGGCAACAGCGGCGGCATATTGTCAATCATCACATTGATATGGTTGGCCAACAGGTCACTAATCGCCGGGCCCGACCCCTTGTAGGGCACATGCTGCATTTTCAGACCCGCCATTTTATTCAGGAGTTCGCCTGCCAGATGTGCCGGACTTCCCGCGCCTGGAGAGCCGATGGACAGGGTCTGCGGGTGGTTCTTTGCGTAGGTAATGAACTCCTTGAGATTTTTGGCGGGGATTTCCGGATTGACGACCATCAGGTTGTGTTCTCGGGTCAATGCCGTTACGGGCACAAGATCCTTGCCGGGGCTGTAGTTCATCTCTGTGTACAGGCTGGGATTGATGACCGTTGGGCCCGCTGCTGCCAGAAGGACCGTATAGCCATCCGGCTTTGCTTTGGCGACAAAATGCCCCCCAATATTGCCGCCTGCCCCGGGTTTGTTTTCGACCACGATCACCTGGCCCAGAACAGGACGCATGGCTTCGGCAAGCAGCCGGCCCAAAATATCGGTTGACCCACCTGGCGCAAATGGGACAATCAGCCTGATCGGCTGGTCGGGATACGCGGCACTGGCTAAGCCGGGCGCGATACCGAGTATGGCAGTTGCAATAATCGTGGCAATGGTTCTTTTCAACATGATAGTCTCCGTTGTTAATGTGCCTTCTGACGAGGCAATGCGGTACTGCGATGGAAAAATAACAGGGCCCTTAACGTGCGGGTTCGAAGCCGGCGCTTTTCAATGTCAGGCGGGCAATATTGAGTTGGTGAATCTGGCTGGTTCCTTCATACAGGCGGAACAGCCGTACATCGCGGTAGAAGCGTTCTATGCCAAAGTCAGCGATATAGCCATAGCCGCCAAACATCTGTACGCAACGATCGGCGACCCGCCCGCACATCTCCGAGCAAAAGTATTTGCAAATGGATGCGTTCATCGTGACGTCCTTGCCGTCGTCGCGCTCTCGAGCCGTTTGCAGCACAAGCGCTTTTGCTGTTTCAATGTCAGTTTTACAATCGGCGATCATCGCCTGGATCAATTGAAAATTCATCAGAGGCTGACCGAACTGAGAGCGTTTGCCCACAAACTGCATGGCTTCGTCCAGCATGCGGATTGCCGGACCAATACACAGCGCCGCCAGATGGATACGCTGTTTGTTCAACACTTTCATGGCGGTTTTGAAACCCATGCCTTCTATGCCGCCAATCAGGTTGGACGCGGGAACGCGGCAGTTGTCAAAATGCACTTCCGACACGGGTGAACCGGCCTGTCCCATTTTCTCGTATGGTTGCCCGGTAGTCAGGCCTGGCGTGCTGCGTTCTACCAGAAATGCGGAAATACCGCCTGCTTTGCGGTTATCTGGATCGGTGCGAGCCATCACGGTAAATAGGTCGGCTAGCGGGGCATTGGTAATAAAGCATTTTGTGCCGTTAAGCACATAATGATCGCCTTCGCGTCTTGCAGTGGTCTGCAATGCAGTGGCATCTGAACCGGCTTCGGGTTCAGTCAAGGCAAAAGAACCAGTCATTCGTCCGCTGGCCAGTTCCGGCAGATAACGCTGCTTCTGTTCGGGTGTGCCATCGGCCACCAGCCCTTCGGATCCGATACCGGTATTGGTGCCTACACGTGCTCGAAATGCGACTGAGCATTGGGATAGCTCCATCGCGGCAAGGACCAGTTCTTCCGTTGTCATACCGAGTCCGCCGTATTCCTCGGGTATCGAGTAGCCGAACATATTCTGCTTTGCCATGTCCCTGACAACATCGTCAGGAACCTCGTCGGATTGTGCAACGTGCTTCTCCTGTGGCACCAGGCGTTCTTGTACAAAACGTCGCAGTGAATCTAAAAACATGGTGAACGACTCGGGATCCCGCAGCATATTGATGCTCCTTGTCTGCTTTCGTTGGTGGTGTGATGGTTATAGTGCTAATGTTGTAAAAGCATAGCAATTTATATTTAATAACGATATTATTATTTTGATATATTGAATTTAAAGTTAATATACTTCGATTGTGAACCGTATTTTTTGGGCACTCGGCATGAAAGACACAGATAGACACAGCGATCCCCGTTTTGCGACAACCGTAGCGCATGGCATGTCGGTCTTGCAGTGTTTCCGGATGGCAGAGCCCGCGCTCAGCAACAAAGAGCTGGCTGAGCGGACGGGCCTGTCCAAAGCGACCATTTCGCGGCTGACCTATACCCTTGCGCTCAAGGGGCTATTGCTGTACGACGTGCAGTTGCGACGATACCGTCTGGGGGCCGGTATTCTGTCGCTGGCACATCCCATGCTTAGCGGCATTCGCTTGCGTCAAATGGCAAGACCCTACATGCGGGCGCTGGCTGATCATTGCGAAGGATCTGTGTCGCTTGGTCTGAATGACAAGCTGCATATGGTGTACATCGAAACCAGTCGAGGTCACGAGGTGATCGGCTATCGGCCGGATATCGGCGCTCGCCTGCCATTGCTGGCCTCAGCAATGGGGCGCGCCTGGCTGGCGAATTCGTCCTCGGAAATACGTGAACGCGTGCTGGATCAGATTCGTAGCGAAGATGCGTCGCAGTTGCAGATGCATGGTGCTGCCTGGGAGCGGGCCCGACATGACTGGAACACAAAAGGCTATTGCCTCTCTTATGGCGACTGGCAGGCAGATGTCCACGCGGTTGCGGTGGCGTTGCGCGATCCGGTAGGCGGCGACTACCTGGTCTTCAATTGCGGGGTGCCAGTATCAAGGCTCAAAGGTAGAACCATTGAGACGGTCGCAGCCCGCCCGTTGCTTGCTATGGTAGATGAAATAAATAAATGCCGGCTTCAGGAGGCACATAATGACTGACCCCGATAGCAAAGTCACTGATCCGCAATTTGCCTCGACGCTGGCTCAGGCAATTGACGTGCTTGCCTGCTTCAGATCAGGAGAGCCGACGCTGGGAAATAAGCAGATTTCGGTGCGTACCGGCCTGTCTCCGAGCACGATTGCCAGACTGACCCATACGCTTGTGCAGCTCGGATATTTGCGGCGCGCACCGCAGGGCAGGCGCTATTTGCTGGGACCGGCGCTACTGACATTGAGCTATCCACTTCTTGCGAGCCTGCAGTTAAGGCAGATTGCCCGTCCTCTGATGTTGCGGCTGGCGCTGGAGATCAACGGGGCTGTCTCACTGGTTATTCGGGATCGTTGTAATATGGTTTATGTGGAAACATCGCGCGCCAACGAAACCCTGCAAGCTCATCCCGATATTGGTGCCGCATTGCCCATGATGTCAACCGCCGCCGGCAAGGCCTGGCTTTGCCGTGCCTGCGCAGAAGAGCGCAATGCAGCCCTGAATCGCATTCGGGTGGAGCAGTCAGACCACTACAAGGCGCATCATCACAGTCTGGCCGCGACTTATCGAGAATTCGAGCGCTATGGTTATTGCTCGAATAACCAGCAATGGGTACCGCATTCGTTCGGCTTTGCGGTTCCCTTTGCGAAGCCGATAGATGGCAATATTTTTGTCCTAAACTGCGGTGTCCCAATCACTGATGGGTCATTTGCCGAGCGCAACAGGCAAATCCCAAAACGGTTGCAAGTACTGGTCAACAGTGTGCAAAATACGCTTGGTTTGTGAGCGCTTAATCAGTAAGTGCTGTGAGCAAAAAACGACGCTAATCGATAGTTAGCAAACCCGCCATTCCCGTAATTGCCAGCAAAAAAGCCGGCCATCAAAACCTGCATTGCACAGGCTCCGATGGCCGGCTTCGAACCGGTTGCTTTGCAATTAAAGCTTGACGGCTTTTTCCTTGCCAGTCAGATAGCCTACTGCGGCGCTGAAGCGATCATGATATTTTTCATCAATCAGCGGGGCGACCGTGTCCTTGACCACGTCGTGCAGGCCAGGTTTACCGCCTTTGCCTTTTTCCCAGTCACCGGGGTGCTGGAAGTTGCTCATGATGTAAGTCCAGCCATTGAGCTCGTCCACCGATTGCAGGCCTGTTGATTCGGCACCAGCAGGACAGGACAGCAGGCGTGCCAGTTGCTTGGTATCTACGTTGTAGGCCCACAGGAAATTGTTAACATGCGTGCCGCTGTCCTCGCCAATGAACAGGGTGCGCAATTTCTCAGAAAACTTGATATTGTCCGGATTGGCGATTTTATTGGCATTGGCCAGATTGCCCAGTGCATCCGGTGTTTGCAGGTCTTCACCAACCAGTTCTGCGGGCGGTTTCATGTCGACCGGAACCCATTCGCTGTTGATCTCTTTGCCATTGCTGTCTTTCTGCCCGGCTTTCAGATTCAACGCATAGATGGCACCGGCAAAAGGGCCTTGAACCTTGATATCGCTGGAGCCATCGAGCATGGAATCGCGCACATAGGACATGGCCGAGTAGGCAATTTTGTCTTTGGCGTTAACTGTCGTGCCTTCCATTTTTGAAAAGCCCATGCTGCCGCCGGCGACTGCGGCGTGACGGTGGGTTTCCAGGAAAGTGGCTGCTTTTTCCATGCCGGGTTTCAGCTTGACCCAGTTGACCTTCTTGTCAAAGACGATTTTCTTGAAGGAATCATCATTAGGGTCTTCGGTTTTCACTTCCATGATGTCTTCGGGCGCCAGCTTGTCAGCCAGCGCTTCAATTTCGTCGCTGCTCGCATGACCCAGATGAATCCAGGTCAGATCGGCCGAGCCGGGGCCTTCGCCGCTGGTCTGGTGCCATTTTGCAACATAGAGGTTACCGGCAGACAGGTCTTCCTCTTTGTCTGCAACAAACATGAACAAGCCACCGTGGCTGGTATCGTCGCCCATCAATGCAGTACGTTTGTCCGGCATCACCTGAATCAATTCATGAGAAATACGGCCCAGGTTGTAATGTTTCTTGATGGTGGCAGTGCCGTCGGGGTTGACCGTGACTTCAGGCATATGGCCGTAATGATACGGATTGGCTTTTTTCTCGTCGCCGAACAGCGCCTTGCTGAAGCCTTTGAATTCGTCGTTTTTGGCCACTTTGAAGGCATCCGGTTCATACTCTTCGCTGGACAGATGCGTGTTCCATGGCGAGAGCGACGCGCCACAGGTAATCCACAGGCCATGGACGCCGGAGGTATCGACATTGTGATATTTCACCAGCGACAGGTGCCCTGTATCAGGATCCTGATCCAGGGTGAGCACGGCGATGGGAGAGGGCAGCTTGCCGTACATATCGTCGCCATTCAGATTGCGGGTGGTGTATTCGAACTGTACCACTGCAAATACCGTATTGCCTTTGACGCCCTCGACTTGGGCATCGTCCAGCTTGAGCAGCGACGTGCCATCGGGGCTGTCGGAGAAAATCTGGCGCTCTTTGCCGGCAACGGACGTGTCCATAATAGGCTTGTTATTGATATCGAAGTAGCCGCCTGCAATGATCTGGCCGCCTTTGCCGTCGGGCACTTTATCGCCGGTCAGAAAGAACGGCTTGTAAGCAAGTTCAAACGTGGTGTCGGTATTGTCGGCCCAGTTTATTTTCAGGGAAGAGCCCACTGTGGTGTCAGCCAGCGCGGCAGGATTATCCAGCGTGGGTGCGGCCATGCCGATAAACTCGGCAGAGGCAAACGCTTTTTTCACAGCGTCGGCTGTCTGGGCGGTGGCAAAGCCGGCGAAGCTACCCAGAAAGCCAGTGGTGAGCGGCAACATTGGCGCACTGGCCAGGGCCATCAGGCTGCGACGACGGGAAGGAGAGAATTGAGCGGATTTCATATGACGTGATCCTGTTGACGATAATGCACAGATGTTACAGGTTTAATATGACAGGAATTCGTACGCTGGCTGACAATAAATTGGGGTTTCAGGGAGGGATGTCGGTTGTTATCCTGACCTGGTGGCGCATCTTAGGATTCGGCGGATAGATCGAAAATTGCATTGAATCAAGGTAAAACGCATAGGATAAATGTATATTTTGCAGATTTTCACACTTTTTTTGTTTTGCCCGACACAATGCAGCTTTCGCGTCGCATTTTGCTCGAGTAAAGTCAGAAACTGAGAATCAATAGCCCCAGTGAACAAGCCATCATGAAATTCCATCGCCAGACCCGCAAGCGCTATTACGAAGATAGTTATGCCAGCCACTGCCAGGCCAGCATTATCAAAATTGAAGCCGACATGGTTGAGCTTGATGTGACGGTGGCTTTCCCCGAAGGCGGCGGGCAGGAAGCGGACCATGGCACGATCACGCTGGACAATGGCCGTGTGCTGAGATTTATCGACGCAAAAAAAATGTACGGACACTTGCCCGGGATTGCCGGGTTTCCAGATGTTCAGGTCGGAGGCGTCATCTGGCACAAAGTGCATCCGGATGATGTGTCACTTTTAAGCGATCTGCATATTGGCGACAGCGTTACGGCGCGTATTGATACGGATCGAAGAGCGCGCTTGATGCTCAGTCATACCGCGTCTCATATCCTTTACGTGGCCGTCGGTATGATCCGGCCGGATGCCGTGCAGGCCACCCTGGGCTGCCATATCAGGATGGACGGGGCACGGTTTGACTTTGGCGTAACCGAGCGCTTTACACCGGAGCAGATCAGTCAGATCCAAGCCTGTGCCAATGACCTGGTTTTGCGCAATGCGGCCATCACGATGAGCGCACATCCGCAGGAACCGGATTTGCGCAGTTGGCATTGCGAGCAATACCAGATTGCCTGTGGCGGCACCCATTTGGACCGTACCGGGCCAGTCGGCAGGCTGATGGTGAAACGCAAAAGCCTGGGATCGGGCAAAGAGCGTTTGAGCTGCAGTTTTCCTGATGCCGTATTTGATACGGCACGCTTTCATTGAATGTCTGCACTCTACAATCTAACAAACTTGGTTTTAAATCTAACGCCATAAGAGGGCATTAATCCAGCCCTTGAGGCAATATAAAAACCATTGAAGCAGACGCCCTAGCAAAACACATTAATCACGGTGATGGCGCCGGTGGTGTGACCGATGACCGCGATATTCTCTGTGGTGGGACCGCGGGCGATAGTATCGATGACGACTGTAATGGTTGTATTTTCTTTCATACTTTGGCCCGCCGTAGCGATAGCCATCACGATACCCATAATTGCGATCGTGCACCACGCAACCGGTCAGAAAAATGGCCAGAAAACCAATAATTACAAGCAATTTTTTCATTAAAGTCCTCCCTATTCATTTCGCCGATATAGTAAACAGGATCAACGTCAATGTGTATTGCTCAGTTGTAAGCCGAATTTCAGTCGGGTACAGAGAAAGCGGGCAAAATAAAACCCGCCGATGCGGGTCAGTAATTATTTCCGTTTGTCCCTATTGGGATAGGGAGTGCCGTTAATCTGTTCAAGAGCGTCTTGCTTCTGTTGGCGAGCAGTCGATACAACTTTCGAATTGACGTCTGTACGTTGATGGTACGATTGACTATAGACAGAATAAAACCACGGCAAGCTAGTCAGCGATAGTAATGTTACAACAAAGCCCCGCACGGGTCGTTTATTCGTCTCTTTTCAACAGCAGGATTATGGTTATGATGAAAGCCAATCAGCAGCGCTATTGGGATGCCCTGATGGAATTGGGCACAATTACGGATGCGGCGCTACCTTATACAAGGCGCTCCTTTAGCGAGACTTTCCTGAAAGGCCGTCAGTGGATATCCGAGCGGATGCAACAACTGGGCATGGTCGTGCACGTGGATGCGGCCGGCAATCTCGTCGGAAGACTGGCCGGTACAGACAAAAATAGCGGGGTGATCGCTGTGGGTTCACATAGCGATACGGTGCCAGGTGGCGGACGCTTTGATGGCGTTGCCGGCGTTGTTGCCGGGCTAGAATGCGTGGCCTCGCTGCAGGAACGCAATATTCAGTTGAATCATACGCTTGAGGTCATTGATTTTCTGGCGGAAGAGCCCAGTGAGTGGGGCCAGTCATGCATTGGCAGCAGGGGCATCAGCGGTCATTTGTCAGAGGATATTCTGCGTTGCGCCCACCCGCAAACTGAGGAACTGCTCGCCGATGCGATCGTGCGTATGGG
>NZ_JBQEAU010000080.1:0-21758 GCF_052108595.1 Advenella sp. | reverse complement strand
GCCTGCAAGTCCTTGTATTTCAATTGTCTTGGCACGAGTTGGCAGGGGAATTTCAAAAAATATGTAATAATTCTCATTTCAATTTTTCGCCCCTTTTGATCGGATCCTCCTGATGCATAAAAATATTCTATTAGCTTTTACAGCAGTTTGTACGGCGACATCAGTCAAGGCTCAGGAAGCGCCCCAGGTTCTGGCTCCCATTGTTGCCACCGCCTCCCGTTCTGATATTGACCCCGACAATGCGCCGCAAAAGATCGTCATTATTGATTCAGAGCAAATCCAGCAGCAACTGGCCATTTCAACCAATTCATCGAGCGTCCTGAGCAATTTGCTGCCGGCCTACACGCCGAGCCGCGACAAAATGAACGGCAGTGGCGAAACCCTGCGTGGCAGGACACCGCTGATCATGATTGATGGCGTGCCGCAATCGAACCCCTTGCGCCCTACTGGGCGTGAAGTGCATACGATTGATTACTCCATGGTCGATCACATTGAAGTCATCAACGGCGCGACAGCATCCAACGGCATTGGCGGCACCGGCGGGGTGATCAATATCGTGACCAAGAGCCCGGAGCCGGGTACGGTCAACCAGCATTTTGGTATTCAGGCCACCACCCCCACATCACAATTGAAATCTGAGACCATGGGATACAAGACCACGTATGGCATCAATGGCCGTAGTGGGAACTTTGAGTATCTGCTCTCCGGCAGCTATGAAAGCCAGGGACTGGCGCTGGACGGCTGGAACAACATGATTGCCGCCGACAATACCCAGGGCGATCTGATGAGCTCGCGCTCCTATAACATTCTGGCCAAGCTCGGCTATTGGATCGACGATGACCAGAAGCTGCAACTGAGCATGAACCATTATCGGATCAAGGGGCGCATGGACTATATTGGCATCAAGGGCGACCGCCAGGCCGGCATCCCGTCCACCTCGCAGCGTGGGACGCCAGAGGGGGTGGCGCCCAGCAATACGGTGTGGACCACAGCCCTGAGCTACGAAAACCTTAATCTGGGCAATGCCGGGATCAAATTGAATGCCATGGTGTTCAACCAGCGCTTCGAGGGGCTTTTTGGCGCCGCCAATTCTGGCACATTCCAGGACGCGCGCATTGCGCCCGTGGGCACGCTGTATGATCAGTCCCGTTCCAAGGCCAATAAATGGGGAACCAAACTGTCTTTGACCAAAGACGATCTGCTGGATGGAAAACTGAAATTGACCGGCGGTTTTGACACGTTGATCGACAAAGGCGAGCAGGGCCTGTATCTGAGCGGCCGCACGTATGTGCCAGAGTCCAAATACACCAGCTACGCACCGTTTGTACTGGCCGAGTACAAATTGCTGGACAATCTGACCGTTTCTGCCGGCTATCGCTATGAAATGGGTCAGCTCGATGTGCAATCGTATCGCACCCTGGCTGCCTATAACAACGTATCCGTGCAAGGTGGAAAGCTCAAATTCAATGAAGGTCTCTTCAGCACGGGTATTGTCTACAAACCGACGGATAATCTGACCTTGTTTGGCAGTTTCTCACAAGGGTTCGACATGCCCGATGTAGGTCGTGCATTGCGCTCGATCAACACGCCCGGACAGTCTATTGATAACTTCCAGGCGCTCAAGCCCATACTGACAGATAACTACGAAGTGGGTCTGCGCTACAAAAACGACCGTTTCGATTTTGACCTGAGCTATTACCAATCGAATTCAAAATACGGCGCACGGGTCGTACCGGTCGATGGTCAGTTCCAGCTGGCACGGGAAAAAACCCGCATCCAGGGCATCGAGACAGGCCTGGGTGTTCACCTGAATGACCGACATTACGCAAAAATCGGCTATTCCTATATGCACGGCAAGTATGACAGCGATGATAACGGCAGCCTGGATGCCAAACTGGGGGCATTGAATGTGGCGCCCAACCGCATCGTGGCAAGCTGGTCTGCCAAATGGACCGACAAGCTGAGTTCCTTCCTGCAAGTCAATTATGCTTTCAGCCAGAAATTCGACGAAAAAGACTCGGACTTCGCCGGGTATGCCCTGGTTGATTTGTCTTTGGACTACAAACTGCCAAAAGGCACGGTCAGCGTATCGGCGGCCAACCTGTTGAACAAAAAATACCTGACCTATTATTCGCAAAGTGCCGTGGTTGATCCGCTGCGATATTTTGCGGGTCGTGGTCGCACCATCACTGTAGGATATTCGGTCAACTTCTGATGAAGACGATATCACAACTGTGGACAAGGCCAACGGAATCGTATCCGGGCCGCGCACACACACTGGTGCTTGCGGCTGCGCACGTCGGTTCAGCCGGCTGGCGGTCGCACCACATGCGTGTATTGTTCCTGTTGCTTGTCGTGGCCTGTACAAATGCCATTGCCGCGCCATTGACTGTGCAGCATGCGCTGGGTGCAACCACGATTGCTGATACCCCGCAGCGGGTAATCACGCTGTTTCAAGGGGCCACGGATATCACGGTTGCACTTGGCGTAAAACCGCTGGCGACTGTGGAGTCGTGGACCGAGAAACCGGTTTATCGCTATCTGCGTAAAGACCTGGAAGGTGTACAAATGGTGGGTCTGGAGACCCAGCCCAGCCTGGAAGATATTGCCAGGCTCAAACCTGATTTGATCATCGCTTCCAAATTCAGAAATGAAAAAATCTACGATCTGCTTTCCTATATCGCCCCGACCGTGGCAGTGGACGAAGTATATGAATTCAGGAAAAACACCCGGCTGATCGGACAGGCATTGAATCGACAAGCCCAGGCTCAGGTATTGCTGGATAAATGGGATACGCGTCTGGCGCAGACCAAAAAGCGTCTTCAGGAAAAATTCGACACGGCCTGGCCATTGTCCGTGTCGATTCTGGATTTTCGCAGCGACCATGTCAGGATCTATCTGGCAAACAGCTTTGCCGGCTCGGTTCTGGCCGATCTGGGCTTCGTCTGGAGCGAGCCGTTCAGAAAATCCGGTTGGCCACTGATGAAATTGACGAGCAAAGAAAGCATCCCGGTCATGGATGCCGACGTGTTCTTCGTGCAGATGCGCTCAGACAGCCGGGTCGTGCAAAACCGCTATAAGGACTGGTCCCGGCATTTGCTGTGGCAACAACTGACGGCGGTAAAGAACAAGCAGGTTTATCTGGTAGACAACGTCTACTGGAGCCTGGCTGGCGGCATTCTGAGTGCCAATTTGATGCTCGATGAACTGGAGCAACTGCTTGACTCTCCCGCAGGTGTGCAAAAATGACGACGCTGCATACACGCTCGGGCGCTTTTGTCACGCTGGCAATGGGCTTTGGTTTATTGGTTCTGCTGGCGGTCCTTAGCCTGTCTATAGGCAAAACCTATATTGCACCGGGCGATGTACTGGGAGCGCTGTTTAAACCCGATCCGATTGCTATCGACCATATTCTGGTGAACACCACCAGGCTTTCCCGTATGACCGTTGCCATTGCCGTGGGCGCCTGCCTTGCGGTGGCCGGCGGCCTGATGCAGGCAGTGACCCGCAACCCGCTGGCCTCTCCCGGCCTGTTTGGCATCAATGCCGGCGCAGTTTTTTCCATTGTCCTGTTGGCGCCTTTATTCGGGTCAGCCTCGCTGACCCAGTTCATGGTGCTAGCCTTTGCCGGCGCAGCGGTTGCCGGCACGCTGGTCTACTGCATTGGCATGCTCGGCAGCCGCAGCCCCTTTCGCATTGTGCTGGCGGGGGCCGCCGTTACCGCACTGTTCGCATCGTTCACCCAGGCGCTGCTGGTGATCAGCCAGGAAGGCCTGGACAGCATTCTGTTCTGGATGGCCGGCTCGGTTGCCGGGCGTCAAATGGATGCCGTGCTCACTATTTATCCGTATCTGCTGATCGGCTTTGCCGCCAGTTTCGTGCTGGCCAGACATATCAATATTCTGGTTACCGGCGACGATATCGCGCGGGGCCTTGGGCAAAACACATTTGTTATTCGCTCGCTATTGAGCATCATTGTTATTGTGCTGGCTGGCGGCGCGGTGTCGCTGGCCGGCAATATCGGCTTTATCGGACTGATCGTGCCGCACATCGTGCGCCGCATACTACCGGGGGATTTTCGCTGGTTGCTGCCCGGCTATGCCGTTTTCGGTGCGTTGCTGCTGTTGCTTGCAGATATGCTGGCCCGTGTGGTGCTGATTCCCCAGGAAGTGCCGATCGGCGTGGTCACTGCATTGCTGGGTGCGCCCTTTTTTATCCATATGGCCAGAAAGGGGATGCGCAATGGATAAATGGCTGACCGTGCGCAACCACTGGTATTCACGCCAAATCAATACCAGCACGTGCACAGTGATTGTCCTGTTGCTGCTGATCACGCTGGCGGTTGCCCTGCTGTCGCTCGCTTCAGGCAAGTACATGCTATCGTTGCCGGAAGTCATTGACGCTTTGCGCAGCCGGACAATCGCCGACAATGCCTTTATCGTCTCCATCTTGCGCACTCCCAGGATGCTGATGGCGCTGCTGGCAGGTGGCGCACTGGCTGTATCCGGCCTGTTGCTGCAAACCATTATCCGCAATCCCCTGGCCTCGCCCGATATTATCGGCGTGACCAGCGGCGCATCGGCGACAGCGGTATTTTTCCTGTCTTTCATGACGTCCTGGCTCAGCGTGCAATGGCTGCCCTTGGCGGCAATGGCTGGCGGTTTTGCCGGCGCCACGCTGGTCTATCTGCTGGCCTGGAAAAGCGGCATCTCGCCCACCCGGCTGATCCTGGTGGGCGTGGGGATCTCTGCGGTGATGGTCGCCTGCACCACCATGCTGCTGGTCTTCAGTCCGCTCTCCTCTACCCTGAGCGCCTATGTCTGGCTGACGGGCAGTGTCTATGGCGCGCGCTGGCATGAGGTCACGACCCTGTGTCTGTGGCTGCTGCCGGCCGCAATACTGCTGGTCGCGCTGGCCAGGACGCTGGCGGTCAATGAACTGGACGATGCGCTCATTATCGGCCTTGGCGTTTCCATGGAACGGGCACGGCTGGTCCTGCTGGCATTAAGTGTCTATCTGGCGGGTGCGGCCATTGCCTATACCGGCGCCCTGGGATTTGTCGGCCTGGTTGCGCCGCATATTGCCCGGCGGATCGGCGGCAAATCAGGCACCAGTCTGATTGTCGTGACCATGCTGGTCGGCGCCAATATGGTGATGATCGCCGACCTGATTGGTCGTACGCAGTTTTTGCCGCTGGATCTGCCAGCCGGTATTTTCGTGTCGGCCATTGGGGCGCCATTCTTTATCTATTTGCTGTTGCGTTCTCGTTCATAGCACGAATGTCATTATTTTTATGAAAGATCAATCCGAATGGATCCTATAGAAAGCCAAGACCTTACGCTGAAGTACGATACCCGGATCGTCATTGACGGGTTGAATCTGACCATTCCCAATGCAAAAATTACGGTGTTGGTGGGCAGCAATGGCTGCGGCAAAAGCACCCTGCTCAAATCCTTTGCCAGGCTGATCCGACCGTCACAGGGCACGGTCCTGCTCAACGGCAAGGATATCCATCGCCGGTCCACGGCAGCGGTGGCACGCGAACTGGCCATTTTGCCGCAAAGCCCTACTGCGCCGGAGGGCCTGTCCGTTTATCAATTGGTGCGCCTGGGAAGGTACCCTCACCAGACCTGGCTGCAGCAGTGGTCAAAGCAAGACGAGGTGATCGTGACGCAGGCGCTGGCGCAAACTGAAATGACCGAATTTCAGGACAGGCCGGTCGATGCGCTGTCCGGCGGACAGCGCCAGCGTGCCTGGATTGCAATGACGCTGGCCCAAAATACCGACACGTTGCTGCTGGACGAACCCACCACTTATCTGGATCTGGCGCACCAGATCGAAGTGCTGGACCTGTTGTACGAGCTGAATGCGACCAGAAAGAAAACCATTGTCATGGTCCTGCATGATCTGAATCTGGCCTGCCGTTATGCACACAACATGATTGCCATTGCCAACAGACAGGTCTACGCACAAGGCGCCCCGGCACAAGTGCTCAATGCAACCATGGTCCAGGATGTATTTCATCTGCAAAGCAAAATTGTAAAAGATCCGCTTTACGGCACCCCCATGTGCATCCCCATTGGCAAAGGAATCCAGAGTGCAGGCATTGACGCTTCCTAGGGCCGCCGGCTTTGACGCGAACCAGTGGCAGGTATTGACCACCAGGTTCATGTTGATTGATGCCAGCGAACGCCACCCCGACTATTGCGTGCCAACGGCGGATCTGCTGGACCCGGTGCGCTGCACCATGCTGCTGCGTGAAATCGGCCCGATCATCGGGTCACCCACACTCAAGGTGACCGCGTCTTTGCTTGGCAAAAGAATCGCATTCCTGAGCACTGCCGCAGCCCTGTATGCAATGACCATCTTCGACAAGGGCCTTAATCTGTCCCTGGACAACACGGTTCTTGAATACCAGCACGACGGCAAGTGGCAATCGCGCATGCCATTGATCGATCTGGCCGTCACTTGCCCGCAAGCCGGAGAACGCCCGCAATGGCGCGAACGCGTTGTGCGACAGCTGTTTGCTGAAAACCTGGCCCCGGTGTGGGCAGCACTGAGCGCGGCCTCTGGTGTATCACCCAAAATTCTGTGGGAGAACATGGCCGTGCGCATTTATTCGCAATACGAACGCCATATGATCGCCAGCGCCGGGCAAGACAAACAGGCCCGTATCCAGGAAGATTTTGACTATTTGCTGAATGCACCCGCCTCTGTTTTCGGCGTAAAGGAAAACCCGCTTGCCCAATATCATTTTGCGCACACGCGGTGTGACGACAAGCTGATCAGGATCCGCAAGACCTGCTGCTTTTACCTTCGGGCAACCACGCCGCCAGAGTACTGCTCGGTATGCCCGTTGACGTACAACAGAAAAGCGAAAAGCTGAATCCTGACGCCAGGCTCGTCACAACAGATTATCACCTTATCCCTATTTCAATCGCAAGTAGCGGATTGTCAGATCGCAAAGCGCTATCTACACTTTGTTTATTGTCATCACTGCCAATAAAATATCTCATATGTCATTGAACTGCCTGGCTTTGTTCTGCCCTCATACAAACGGTATACTCGCGCGGGCGTCAGCACTCCTATCGGAGGCCCGACTTCAAGTGGCAGCATCCTGGTTTACGCGCAGAGGGCGAGCCCGCTGCGTCCACGCATTGGAGCAACAAATGGATAAGGGCGAACTGGATCAATACAAAAGGGGTAATTACAAAATGGACAAAGGTGAATCGGCTAAACCTGACGCCGCCTATGCCGCCACAATCAATAACGCAGACTGGCGCGCACTCGAGTGCGCGCTCAATGATTACGGCAATGCAATCGTGCCAGGCCTGTTGACCGCAGCGCAATGTGAAGCATTGGCTGCCGGCTATGACCGGGAGCAAGACTATCGCAGCCGCATCTTCATGGCCCGTCATGGATTTGGCCGCGGACAATATAAGTACTTCGCCTATCCGCTACCGGCGTTGCTTGATCGGCTGCGTCATCTGCTTTATCCGCATCTGGCGCCAATCGCCAATTGCTGGAGTCGCAAACTGAATATGAATGTACATTACCCACCGGCGCTGGATACGTTCCTGGCGCAATGCCATGCTGCCGGCCAGATCCGCCCCACCCCACTGATACTGCAGTATGGCCCGGGCGACTATAACTGCCTGCACCAGGACCTGTATGGCGACCATGTTTTCCCTTTGCAGGTAGCCATTCTGCTGTCTGCACCGGATCGCGATTTTACGGGCGGCCAGTTCATCATGACGGAAACCGCCGCAGCCGGCCAGCGTGCCGAGGTAATTCCGCTGCAGCAAGGCGATGCGCTTATCTTCACCGTCAACCACCGACCCGCACCTGGCAAACGCGGCGGCACACGCAAAGTCGCGATGCGCCACGGCGTGAGCGTCGTGCATAGCGGCAGGCGTCACACACTGGGGGTCATTTTTCATGATGCCCGTTAAGCAAGTTTCCAGGGCGTACCCATGACCACCCTCACAAACCACATAGATCGCCTGAATTGGGCAGCCATCTGCACTGACCTGGACAGCGAAGGCTACACCCTGCTCCCCGGCTTGTTGTCTGCTGCTCAGGTTCAGGCACTGGCCAGCCAGTTAAGCGAGCAGTTGAGCGACAAGATAAGCGGCCAGATAAATGACCTGACCCTGCGCAGTATGTCGTCGGCCCAGTGTGAACTGGGCCGCGGCCAATTGTTCTTTTTTGAAGATAAACTGCCCGAAGTGCTTGCCGTTTTGCGTAAGCAGCTCTACCGCCATCTGGCGCCCATCGCCAATCGCTGGAACGAAGTATTGGAAATCGGATACCGCTATCCCGACACCTTGGACAGTTTTCTACAGGCTAATCACGATGCCGATCAGAACCGACAACTGTCGCATCTGCATCGATTGCAGGAATCAGACTATATTGCCCTGCACCAACACAACGACGGCAAACGGGTGTTTCCGTTACAAGCGGCGCTGCTGCTCAGCGAACCGCAGCGGGATTTTCGCGGCGGCGAGCTGGTCATGACAGAACAGCGCCCGCGCATGCAGTCGCGACCCCTTGTCCTGTCGCTGCAGCAGGGCGATATCGCCATCATGAGCACAGGCCAGCGTCCCTTCAAGGGAAGCCACGGCTTTTACCGGGTCAATATGAAACATGCCATCAGCCGCGTACGCAGCGGCCAGCGCATCGGGCTGGAACTGTTTTTTCACCACGCGCCCGGAGACAATCAGAGAGATACACATGAACAGCGCTCGCTACTGGACACTGACCGGAACTGACGGTAAACCCTGGCACAGCACGCGTCCTGGTAAGCTGGGCGGGCACAGACGCAGCAAAATCTATGGTTGCCTGGATTGCCGCACCGCCCTGCAGGCCATCGCCCGTGGGGGCTATGTGAAGCATCGCGTGTTTTTTGCCGATGAAGCAACGGCCATCGCTGCCGGGTACCGGCCCTGCGCGGTATGCCTTCCGATACAGTACGCGAGGTGGAAGGCTGCGCAGGAGCAATATGCCAACTGAAATAGTCGCGTATCCTATTGCATTTGCAGATTCGCAGCACGAACCGTATCGGCCCACAAATGCTGCTGATCATTAATAAAAGTTGCAAACTCCTCTGGCGTGTTCCCGCCAGGGGTACCACCGAGCGATTTGAATCGTGAAACGATATCGTCGCTGTGCAGCGCATCTTTGGCGGCCTGTTGAATTTTACTGACGATCTCATCCGGCGTGCCGGCTGGCGCGATCAATCCAAACCATGCATTGACGACCATATTATCAATACCCGCTTCTTTCATGGTGGGTACATCCGGCAACTGTGCCGAACGCTTATCGCCCGTGACCGCAAGGGCCCTGAATTTACCTGATTTTATAGACGGCATGGAACTGGGCAGGTTATCGATCATGAACGTATATTGACCGCCCAGAAGGCCTGATACGGCCGGTCCTGCACCTTTATAGGGAATATGCTGAGCCGTCTGTTTGATCCGTTGCAGGAACATCTCTGCAGAAAGATGCGGCGACTGCCCCTTGCCCGAGGAGCCGAACGTTCTTCGCTCTTCATTGGCAGCAAGATAAGCGACCAGTTCAGAGACCGATTTGACCGGCGTCTCGCTGTTGACAACCAGCACGTTCGGCACCGAGATGACAAGCGTAATGGGCTTGAAATCGTCCTTTTTATAGGGCAGCGTTTTGTACAAGCTATAGTTGATTGCATTGGGCCCCACATTGCCCATGCCCAGCGTGTAGCCATCAGGCTTGCTGCGGGCCAGGGCCTGCGAACCGATAATGCCCGCCGCACCGGCCTTATTCTCCACCACCACTGTCTGACCCAGGGTTTTGCTCATTTTGTCGCCCACCAGCCTGGCAGACATGTCTGTCGTGCCGCCGGGCGCAGCGGGCACAATAATCGTGATGGATTTTTCCGGCCAGGCCGCGTTGGCGGTACCTGCCAATAGCAAAGTAGCCAGCACCCCACCTGGAATGGATTGCAAAAGTTTCATTCGTGTCTCCCGCTAGTCGGTTCGATTTATGCGATCAGAGTAGCGGCTAAAGGGGAGAGTCGCCATCTGTAATTCATGAAGGCATGCTTCACCACTGTTTAATACCGATTTACCCGTAGATGCCGAAAGTTGGATCTGTATCGGCAGTCCGCGAACATCATGCGTGCCACCCGAGTGCAGGCGCTGCTTACTATTTTTGCTGCGCGCTTTGGCCGCCCTGTCGAGTCAAGACCAGAACATCGCTTTGGCCGTCCTGTACGACTTCGTCACGTTGATTGATCAATTGAAAACGACGGGCGATTTTCCCGCTATTGCCGCTTTTACCCAGTTCTGTAGACAGAATGGTCAGTTTCAAATGAATGGTGTCATTGACCAGCAACGGCCCCAGAAAATCCCAATTGCGATAGCCAAGCATGGCAATCACCGAATCATGAAATATACCCATTTCATGCATCATGCCCGTGCTGACCGCCATCCCCAATACGCCATGCACAACACGCTGGCCGAATCGGGTGGATTTTGCAAACTCCATGTCAGCATGGATCGGATTCCAGTCGCCGGAGATCATGGCGAACATGGTTAGATCCGTCTCGGTAATCGTTCTGCCACCGCTCACAAAAGTCTGGCCTTCGTTGAAATCTTCAAAATAATATCCGCTCATCGACTTATCCTAATGTTTCCTGTGCCATTTCTCTTAATTTGCGGCGCTGAATCTTGACGCCGTTTGAACTCATGGTTGTAGGAAAAGCGTCTATTTCCCAAATGCGAACCGGTAACTTGAAGGCGGCGATCGACTGCCCCAGACGGGTGCGTAACGCATTCTCGTCGAATGCGCACCCTTTGCTGGCAATGACAAAGGCAACACATCGATTCTGGCCGTCCACTTCTACGCCCACGACCTGGGCGTCATCCACGCCAGGCTGCACCTTGAGCACATCTTCAATTTCGGCCGGATTGACCAGAAAACCGGCCAGACGAATCGCATCTCCCTGACGGGTTTGATAGACAAGACTTCCATCTTCCCGTAAGTAGCCCAGATCCCCGGTGCAGAAATACCCTTCAGCATCGACTGCCTGATCAGTTGCGGCTTGATTGTCCAGGTAACCGATGAAATTGGTATCGGCATAAATCTCGATTACCCCACTTTTGCCTGTACCCAGCAATTGACGGGTCTGTGGATCACGAATCCGCAGTCGCGCCTGCGGATTGGCCGGAACGCCTCCCGGCAGAAGTCTTTCATTCAATGGCATGTCGGGCGGCTGCAGTGAAAACAACGCCTGAACCTCGCTGGATCCATACAGGCCATACATCGGCATTTTTCTATCCCACGCCTTTTTACCGAAGCTATCGAACCCTGCATGAAACGCAGCAAAGCCGAACACACGCGCCGACGGAAACGGTATCGGGCTATGGGTGTGATCCAGCATTCGGCTGAACATTTCATCACTGCCAAATAAATGAGTAACCCGATGCTCATTTATCAATATGTTCGCCTGTGCTGCATCAAACGTGTCCATCAGCACAACTGGCTTTCCTGCTGCGAAGCAGCCGAACACGGCATTAAAACCGAATACACCACAAAACGGCAGCGCAGCGAGTAATCTCACGCCCGCTTGCTCGAACCGGTAGGCCCGTGCAACATGTTGGCTATGCGCCGATATGGTGCGTTGTGTATGCATGACAAGCTTGGGTGCACTGGTGGTCCCCGATGTGGTAAACAGAATACACAGCGCATGCGCCGCATCATTTCGCGGGACTGAAAAATCATCCGGTAACGCCTCTAGCGCCAAGGCCGACACCGGTTTGCTCAACAAACAATCGGGCATCTCGCCTGAGGGATTGACAAATACGATCGACTTCAAGTGTTTCAGGCTCTGTTCATTCACTTGCCTGAGGATGGACATAAAGTCGATTTTTCTGAAGTCCGGCTCCAGAATCAACATGCTGGCT
Organism: Advenella sp.; assembly: GCF_052108595.1. Classification (NCBI taxonomy): domain Bacteria; kingdom Pseudomonadati; phylum Pseudomonadota; class Betaproteobacteria; order Burkholderiales; family Alcaligenaceae; genus Advenella; species Advenella sp. The sequence goes on along the minus strand of NZ_JBQEAU010000080.1, from coordinate 9,816 downwards.
TCGGATTTTTCCAGGATGTGAGAGACCTCATGCGAGCGGTACCGTGTATTGACCGTTACCAGCGTCGCACCCAGCGCGCTCAGTCCGAACAGCAGAGCCAGCCATTCCATGCGGTTTACCAGCCATACAGCGACCCGGTCACCCTGTCCGATGCCCTGCTTTTGCAGCCAGTAGGCGGCGCGGTCGCACAGATCAGCGAATTGAGCATAGGTAAATCTTTGATCACCGTCGATAAAGGCGATCCGGTCCGGGCACTCGCGCCGGTGATGCTCCAGCAAATCAACAATTGTGCAGGCCTGCATCTCAATAGAGCTCCATCAGTTTTGCATTATCCGATAGATCTTGCGGCAAGGACTCCTGGATGATGGCCCCTGCCTTCATTACCAGTACCCGATCGGATATTTTCAGGGCTTCTCTGACATTTTGCTCAACGAGCAAAATGGACATGCCGGTTGAAAGTTGCAGTTCGCGGATCGGTTGCAACAAATCCTGAAACAGCTTGGGGGCAAGCCCGATTGACGGCTCATCCATCAGCAGGCAATGGGGTCGGGAAAGCATCGCCCTGCCAATGGATACAATCTGCTGTTGGCCTCCAGACAAGGTGCCCGCTCTTTGATGATAAAAATCTTTTAGCGCTGGCAAAATCGACATGACCCATTCAAGACGATCGGCCCGTTGATCCTTGGCGATACCGGCAGCCCACATGCCCATTTTCATGATCTCCTGAACCGTGAGGCCTGGGAAAATCCCTCGACCTTCAGGCACCAGGGAAATACCTTTGTCCGTCAACAGCCTGGGTTCGATACGATCCGCTTTTTCTTCACCAATGAAAATCTCTCCATGTTGTCGCGGAATCAGTCCGTAAAGCGATTTGATCAACGTGGATTTTCCGGCACCATTATGCCCAATCAGGCAAAGCACCTCGCTCTTGCGCAGTTCAAAGTTAAAATGCTCAAGAACCGGTCGACCGCCGTAGCCTACGGTCAAATCGATGGTCTTTATCATCGTCCCTGTCACTGTGCTCTCTCCCCGAAGTAAATCGCCGTCAAGTGGGGATCTTTCAGAACGACATCGGGATCTCCGTCTGCCATCAATTTGCCCTGATCCAGGAAGGCGACACGATCGGAAATACTATAAACAATATCCAGGTTGTGCTCAATAATGCAAACGGTGACGCCTTCTTTGACTTCACTGCGCAACAAATCAAGGAAATGAGAGTATGAGCCCCGGTCCAGGCCTGAAGCGGGTTCATCGAGCAACCATATTTTTGCATCTGCGGCCATAATCCTGGCCATACTCAAAAACTTTCTTTCGGCGTAGGACAGATCCAGCGCCCGAACGCCAGATTTGTGGGAAAGACGTGTTTTTTCCAGAATATCCTTTACCTTCTGTCTTCGTTGCAAAAGTCCTGAGCGCCCTCCGGGCTGCCATAACCAGGCGATGGGCTCCATCACCGACAACACGTTTTGCTCAACCGTCATTCGGTCAAACAAACGCAAGTCCTGAAACGTTCTTGCAATACCTTTGCGGGCTATTTTCCAGTGCGGGAGCCCCACAAGAGACTCTCCCCGCCACAGAATATCGCCACCGGTCGGGGCAAGATGCCCCGTAATCAGATTGAATAACGTCGTTTTGCCAGCACCGTTGGGGCCCACCAGGGTCGTCACAATACCGGCCCGCATATCAAGCGATACATTCTGCGTCACCTTCAATCCACCGAAATTTTTTTGAAGATTTGATATACGCAAGAGCACTTGATTTTCAGTCATGATTTAGCCTGTTTGCCGGACGATCCAATAAGCCCGCCTGGGCGAAAAATCATCAGCAGCACCATGGCGATGCCATATGCAATTTGTTGAATTGCACCGATTTCTGTCTGCGGCAGGAACCACATATAGCTGAACAGGCTGGGAAGCACCATCAGGATAACGGCGCCCGCCAATGGTCCCAACAGGGTTCCGGTACCGCCAATAATCACCATTGCCATCAGCAGCACCGACGTATCAAGCGTGAAACTCTCTACATTGATAAAACCGTTGTAGAACGCGTAAAGCGCACCGGCAATGGCTGATAACGCAGAAGAAATCACCACTGCCAGTGTTTTTATGACGGCAACATTCTTACCCATGGCATAGGCAGCCGACTCGCTGTCGCGAATTGCCTGAAGATTGCGGCCAAAACTGGAACGCGACAAAATCGTGATAATTGTGGCAACAACAATAAGTGAAACGAATGCCAGTAACAGAAATTGCGCCGGGTCGATCACATCAAAACCGAAAACATTGGCGGCCGGAATGCCAATCACGCCGCCAATGCCGCCTGTAAAGGACTTCCATTCCGAAAAAACGGTCACGCCGATGACCTGCAGGCCTAGCGAGGCCGCTACAAAATACTCACCACGTACGCGCAATGCAGGCAGGGCCAGAACGAGCGACACCAGCGCGCATACGCACATTGCGATTGGAATCGTCAGAAAAATGGAAACGCTCAAGTGCATGGCAACGTATGCCGCTGTATAGGCGCCCAATCCGAAGAAAATCGCATGTGCCATGGAGAAAATTCCCGCATAGCCCATGATGAAGTTCAGGGTCAGCGCGAGAACGGCATTAATGCAAATGAGTGTGGCAAGGTTCAGAATATAGGCAAGCATGATTGAATCGCAGCTAGGTGGCTATCGCACGGCCGAAAAAGCCCGATGGCCGCAACAGAATGAACAGGAACAACACCACAAACGTAACTGCTTCACTCCACTGGGGGCCAAGATAGATCAGGGCAACATTTTCTGTGATGCCCAGCAGCATTCCGGCAAGCGCAGCGCCCTTCATACTCCCTACGCCACCCACAATGGTTGCCGCCAGACTGATTAGCATGACATGATGCGCGATGGCGGGGTTCAGGCCCGAGCTGGCTCCAGTCAGGATGGCCGCTGGTACAACCAGCACAGAACCAATAGCGAAAACCAGGGTAGAAAGATGCCGGGGGTTTAGTCCGTAAATGCGAACCAGAGCCGGATTTTCGGACAGTGCCCGCATGGCAATACCAATATGCGTTCTGTTAAGAAATACCTGCAGTGCAAAGAAAAATGCCAGCATACAAATGATGGCAAGGCCTGAAAGCGGCGAAACGAACAATCCCGGCATGAGCTGCACACTTTCGGAAAGCGGAGTTGTAACAGACACAAATCCCCTTCCAAAGATCATCCCAATCAGATTCTGAACGATAATGCCAACGCCAAGCGAAGCCACAAACACAGTAAAAAATGACCCTTCGTGCCTCTGTATGGGCGCGTAGATCCACTTATCGAGCACAATACCAAAGATGATCGCCCCGATTGTTGATGCCAGCACAGCCAATACCCAATGCAATTGGGCCATCGAATAAAGATAATAGAAAATGTAGGCAGCAATGGTAAAGGTTGCACCATGGGCAAAATGGAAGATCCTGGTGCATCCGAAAATCAGAGAAAATCCTACTGCGATCAGGGCGTATAGCGCACCGCTTTGTATTCCATTGATCAATAGCTGAACGGCCAACATAGACATACTTCCCGTCTACTTTTCGGTTACCGATACAACTTTTCCGCCAGCCCCGTCTATTTCATTTACCTGCATTGGACTGATCACTGTTCCGTTCTCGGCGAAGGTAACCTTGCCGCCAACAAGGTCGAAGGACTTGGTTTCGTTACGCTGGCGCAAAAGATTTTCACCGGTAATGGGTTCGCCTTTTTTCTTCAGTTCACTGGCCAGCAGACCAAACAGACGAACTGCGTTGTAATAGTTGGCTATATACGCTGACGGCAATTTGTTGTACTTGGACTGATAATCCTCAACAAAGCGTTTCGTTACCGGATCTTCGGACTTCCAGTCGATATTCTGCGTGGTATATACCGCCCCCTTGGCTTGCGGCAGGGCATTGGTCTCGGGAATGGAAAAGGCGCTGTAGCTGGCAATCTGCTGCTTGACGCCATTGTCTCTGAATTGCTTGATCATCTGAGACTGCTGGGATCCGTAAGAAGCTATATAGATAACATCAGGATTGGCGGCGCGTACCCGAGCGGCAATGCCGGCAAACTGTTGCATTGTTGCCGGCACGGACAGCGACTCCGCCAGTTCGCCACCCGCCTGTGGAAGGCTTGTTTCCAGTTCCTTTCTGATGCCTTCTCCCAGTGGATCATCGACATAGACCAGGACAAATTTTTTCAGATTTTTCTCTTTGATCAGATAAGGCAAAATGGCCTTGACTTCGTCTGTGGCCAACGGAATCACATTCCAAAAATAGTCACCAAGACTGGCCAGATCCGGCCCGACACCCCCACCATTGACGGCGACCGTTTTGGTTCGTGCCGCTGTTGTAGAAATCGCTTTAGAAACACCGGTAAACGCCGAGAGCACATAGGGCACCCGTGCCACGTTGACCAGCTTGTTCATACTGATCACGCCCTGCTGGGGCAATGCCTGAGTGTCTTCATACTGAATCTGCAGCTTGTCTCCAAGCAAATTGTCCTCGTTGATATGATCCCGAGCCAGATTGGCACCGGACCCGAAGATATCGCCATAGCTGGCGTTAGGGCCGCTTAGGGGAAACGCAGCGCCTATTGTGATATCTGCCGCCAGAACCGCTGTTGCAAACGAAATACTGGTCGCGCCGAACATCAGCCGCGGAACCCATTTTAAGATCCATGCCATTGTTGTCTCCTGATCGTTTTTATACTCTTCTCAGTTGCTTCCTGACGGTTGCTCCGGGAGTCTATTATTGATATTCGCACGGTATAGATTCACGGGACAATTAATTTTTTTGGAAGATACCCTTTGATCTCGATTAATGGGCGTTTACCCTAGCGACCATTTTCTGGTGTCAATCTTGAAGGGCATCCCACGTCCAGTCGCGTGTCCTTTTGCGTGCCGCAACGCAGCGAATGTGTCATTTTCGAGCGTAGCGCGCACCTTCATGGTTTCGATACCTTTAAGGTATACCTATGAACAAATTACATATTAGACCGGGCGCCGCCTGACTTATATACTCGGAACAGGAATATAAATCCGCTATCAGAGGAAATGGATATGGATGCAACCATAGTAGAAGTAAGTACGCAAATTCTTGATATCCCTACCATTCGCCCGCACAAAATGTCCGTGGCTACCATGCATAACCAATGCCTGGTCCTGGTCCGTGTCAAAACCTCCGATGGGATTGAAGGCATCGGCGAGGCGACCACCATTGGCGGACTCAATTACGGTGGCGAAAGCCCCGAAAGCATGAAGACCAACATCGATCGCTATTTTGCGCCGTTGCTTATCGGCCAGCCTGCATCAGGGCTGGCAGCCCTGCGCCAACGCATCGACAAGGCCATCAAGGACAATCGCTTTGCCAAATGCGCAATCGAGACTGCGCTCTACGATGCCTATGCAAAACGCCTGGGCGTGTCACTGAATGCGCTGTTCGGCGGCGCCGTTCATGACCGGATCAGTGTCGCTTGGACCCTGGCCAGTGGCGATACCCAGAAAGATATCGACGAAGCACAGCAGATGCTCGATACACGCCGCCACCGACTTTTCAAGCTCAAGGTCGGCATGCGAGCGCCCAAAGATGATCTGAAACACATTCGCGCCATCCGACAGGCGCTAAGCGATGAGGCCAGCATTCGCATCGATGTGAACCAGGGATGGTCGGAAACCGAGGCAACACAGCACCTGCGTGCGCTGGCCGATGTTGGAGTCGAACTGGTGGAGCAACCCATCCATGAAAAAAACCTGGCCGGTATGCAACGCCTGACGGCGCTGGGCATTGTGCCGATCATGGCAGATGAGTCTCTCAAAGGCCCGCAGGACGGATTTGCACTGGCAAGTGCGCATTGCGCCAATGTATTTGCCATCAAGATAGAACAGGCCGGCGGCCTGCAAAACGCGCGTGACCTGATCGGCATTGCACAGGCAGCCGATATCGCCTTGTATGGCGGCACCATGCTGGAAGGCTCCATTGCCACCATTGCTGCCGCCCATCTGTTCTCTACGTTGACCCGGCTTGAGTGGGGAACGGAAATGTTCGGCCCGCTGTTACTCAAGGATGAGATTCTGGCCACACCGCTGGACTACAGCGACTACACCCTGAAGATCCCTCAGGGACCTGGCCTGGGCATCGCGCTGGATGAAGACAAGATTTCGTTCTATACACGCAAATAGAATACGGCCGGTTCAAATAGAACGAACACGGCCGGCTCAAGTAGAAAAAATACAGCCGGCACGATGCGAGATCGTTGTACCGGGTTACGACAGCGTCAGATTGCCGACGGGTGCCGGCACAATGCCGTTACCTGAATATCCATATAAGGAAACAACGGCAATCCCGACAGCAGATTGTGCAACTCTTCATTATCCTGCACATCGAAAATACTGACATTGCGATACTCGCCTACAACGCGCCAGATATGCGGCCATTTACCGGCACGCTGCAAGTCCTGCGAGTATTGCTTTTCCCTGGCCTTGATGTCGGCAGCCACTTCTGCAGGCATGTCATGAGGGATGTTTACAGCCATTTCTACCATGAATAACATATTTGATCCTTGATATTATTGGGACAAATGCAACAGTTAAACGCTACGGCTCGTGCCGTCGCGCTCACCTGGACCGTCACACTCATTGTGCCGAAATACCCGTTTCGGACAGAATTTTCTTCCATTTGCCGGTTTCGGACTGCAGATAAGCCTTGAGCTCTTCTGACGTGCTGCCGATTTTTTCGGCGCCGATGGTCTTGAACGTGGTTTTCACCTTATCGGTTTCCATCGCCTGGATCATGGCTTTTTGCAGCGTCTGAATAACGTCGGCAGGCGTGCCGGCCGGTGCAAAAGTCGCAAACCAGGGTCGCAATTCATACCCGGGCAGCCCGCTTTCGGCAATGGTCGGGACATCGGGCAATGAGGCAGAGCGCCTGGTCGTGGTAATCGCCAGCGCCTTGAGCTTGCCTGCATCAATATGTGGTTTGGAGGACGTGATGCTGTCGAACATATAGTCCACCTGACCACCCAGCAGATCCGAGACTGCCGGGCCACTGCCTTTATAGGGCACATGCAGCATATCCAAATTTCCCAGATAGGTAAACAGCGCCCCAGCCAGGTGAATAGAGGTGCCCACCCCGGCAGACGCATACGTGTATTTGCCCGGATTGGCTTTGGTCTGCTCGATAACGTCTTTAACTGAATTGACATCCTTGCGACTGGATTGCGTCACCAGAATATTGGGCACATCCGCCAGCAGCGAAATCGGTTCGAAGTCTGCGATCGGATCGTAGCTCAGTTTCTTGTATAGCGATGGATTGACGGCCATACCATTGGCCACGATCATGATCGTGTAACCGTCCGGCTTGGCATTGGCCACCTGGGCCGCGCCAATATTGCCGCCGGCGCCCGGCTTGTTTTCCACGACAATCGGCTGACCCAGGTCTTTGGCAAGCGACTCGCCCAGCGTGCGCGCAATGACATCCATGGCACCCCCCGGCGGAAAAGGCACGATCCAGGTAATGGGACGTTCCGGATAGGCGGCAGCTGCGGCTCCGGCGGCAAACAGACCGGCAATGGCGGTCGCTGCGCAAACCGCTTTGATGCCGGGTCGTCGACGAGTATTGTGTTTCAATTGCATCTCCTTACGCTATGAGTGGCGGTGCTACTGCAGCAAGGCCGCATTCAGGCGCCCGGCGCAGTTGGCCGTTATATTGTTTTCTTTATTATCCGTATTGTTTTTGTCCGTGTCTAAGACTATATTTGGCGTAATCGATACTTTTAAGGTATGAATATGGAGTTAAGACAGATTCGCTACTTCCAGTGCGTCGCCCGGGAACTGAGTTTTACAAAGGCAGCGCGGATTCTGCATATTGCCCAGCCGCCCCTGAGCCGGCAAATAAAAATGCTGGAAGAAGAACTGGGAGTGGCGGTATTCGAGCGCCTGGGTCGCGGTATCGCGCTGACCGATGCAGGTCGCTACTTCCTGGACCAAACTGAAAAAATGACGCAGCGGCTGCAGGAAACGGTTAACGCCACGCGCCGGATCGGCAAAAACGACCGCATCTGGTTCGGTGTCGGCTTTGTACCGTCCACGCTGTATGGACACATGCCGGCCCTGATTCGCCAATTGCGCCAACTGAACACCCTGGTGGAAATCGGGCTGGTGGAAATGACCACCCTGCAACAATTTGAAGCGCTCAAATCGGGCCGAATCGATATCGGGGTCGGACGAATCCTGCTCAAAGACGACGAGATCGAGCGACTGGTCTTGACCGATGAACCGCTGGTTGTGGCGCTGCCCATCACGCACCGACTGGCCGATAACGCATCGGTCCGGCTTGCAGACATCGTGGATGAACCGCTCATTCTGTACCCGGCCAAACCGCGACCAAGCTATGCGGACCACGTGCTCAATCTGTTCAGGCAGAAAGGATATTCACCGCAGGTCATTCAGGAAGTCAATGAATTGCAGACGGCCATTGGCCTGGTGACTGCGACGATCGGCATTGCGATTGTGCCCGAATCGGTGCGTCGCCTGCATCGTGATGATGTCGTGTATGTGAACCTGGACGAACCTGGGTTCACTTCGCCCATCATGCTTAGTTGGCGCAAAAACGATCACTCGGCGTTCCTTAAGCAAACCATAGGCCTGTTCAAGCGTACCGCCATATGAACATAACTCATGCGGTTCACCTGCAAGCAACCACGATTGGTATCCCGGTTGTTTCCGTTATCTCCGTTACGCCAGCAAGTGCGGGCACCGCCGCCCTGAAACCGCCTGGCGGCAAACTGCAGTATCCGTTCAAAGTTCAAGCCGGTATCCGACGCCGGTTTCAGTCAGAATAAACCGGGACCGGGCCGGATCCTGTTCCAGCTTGTGCCGCAGATGACCCATGTATATGCGCAGATAGTGTGCTTGATCCAGAAAAGCCGGCCCCCGTATAGCGGTTGTTGGCAGATAGGCCGGCGAACGCACTGCCATTGTTATTGGCCGCAGAGGTAAACGCGTACAGCACTTCTGACAGGCCATGCGCGCCCGGGCCAAGGCAACCCGCAGCTGGCATCGGGTTTATTCGGCGTGTACCAACTTTGCAGGCATCAACATGCTGGTGCGCCGCCAGATTGGCCATTCCCAAGGGTCAGTCACCGCTGTGGGCTGCCGACAGCCGGTTTGGCAATCGAATATGGTTTATAAAGGAGCATGTGAGCGTTGCGGGTGCAGTATCTTGTTATGAGCGTTGCAAAGCAAGGGCTACTATGCCCTGGGCACGATCCCTGTTCAGCCGACGCTCATATTGTTATGAACGAATATTGATGAGACATGAAAAAACACGGTGCATTTGAATCTGGCTGCCTGGGATGGGTAACGCGAACGCTGGGGATTGCCGCCCTGGCACTGGTGATCGGCCTGTTTCCCGGCCTAGCCCGGGCGCAAGATCAAGGCGCCGCATCCAAGCCGGTGACGGTCGGTGTTTATGAAAGCCCGCCTTTTGTCCTGCGGGAAAATGGGCAATATGCCGGCATGGCAATCGAGCTTTGGCAATCTCTTGAAGACAAGCTGCAGCTGTCGTCAACCTATCGAAGTTATCCCTCTTACCGCAAACTGATAGAAGCGGTTGGCAAGGGAGAGATAGATGCTGCAGTAACGAACCTCACCATTACCAGGCAGCGGGCGCAATCGATCGCATTTACACAACCGTGGTATGACTCTGGCCTGAGAATCATGACGCCGAGCACGGGCGCGGGCTCGTTTCAGGATATTATCGATGGGCTGTCTGACAGTGGGCATTTGACCACCTTTGCCTGGCTGCTGATTATCACCC